>CAJXIC010000025.1 GCA_913054385.1 uncultured Pseudomonadota bacterium | reverse complement strand
GCCGCGGCCTTCGGGGTGGTCGCCGCAGGCGCCCTCGCCCGGCCGGGTCGCAGTCGCAGTCGCGGCGGGTCGCACGGCGAGCGGGGATCAAGCGCTCTCATCGTCGGCCTCGGGATCGCCGCTTTCTGGGTCTTTCTCTTCGTGGCACGCTTTCGCGAGCTGCCCCTCTACGCCGGCTTCGATGGCCCCCATCACCTCGAATACATCCGCTTCCTGGCAACCGAGGGGCGCCTTCCGCTCGCCACCGACGGCCCCGCGATGTACCACCCTCCGCTCTACCACGCACTCGGGGCGCTCCTGCGCTTCTTCTCGGGCGAGCATCCGGGAACCCCGATCCGACTGCTCTCCTTCGTCTCCGGCGGGGTGCAGATCTTCGTCGCCCACGGACTGGCGCGTCGGCTCTTCCCCGAGGACGCGACGCAGAAGACACTCACGATTGCCGTCGCGGGGCTGCTCCCGCTGAACCTCTACATGTCCGCCTACCTGTCGAACGAGCCGCTCCACGCCGCCCTCAGCGCAGTCGTTTGCTTGATCGCGGTCGACCTCCTGCTGCTTCCGGGCTGGCCCCTGCGGCGCCTGCTTGCCCTGGGTATCGCGCTGGGGTTGGCGCTGCTGACGAAGGTGACGGCGCTCCTGCTCGGGCCGCTGCTTGGGCTCTTCCTTTTGGCGAAGGCACTTTTCGGGGAGGCCGCCCCCGTCCGCAGCTGGGCCGCTCGGGGTGGCACGCTGCTCGCACCGGTGCTCGTGATCGCGGCCGGCTTCTACCTGCGAAACTGGATCGAACTCGGTCGGCCCTTCGTGGGCAACTGGGATCTCCCCGGCGCCACCATCGGCTGGTGGCAATTTCCGGGTTTCCATACGGGCGAGTATTTTTTCAGCTTCGGGGAAGCCCTGCGCCGGCCCTTCTTTGCCGGCTTCCATTCGCTGGCCGACGGGCTCTACGCAACTCTCTGGAGCGACAGCCTGGTCGGCGGCGTCTCGGCCTTCGTCCATCGCCACGCGCAGTGGAATTGGGGGTGGATGACGGTCCTGCCGGCACTCGCCTTCCCGGCGACCTGCGCAATGGCGCTTGGCACCGCGTCCCTCGCTCGTCGCTGTTTCGCCGAAGTCGCCACACCGAGGCGCCTGGCCTTCGGATTTCTGGTAGCGACCGTCGCGACCTACCTCTTCGCCGTCGTCTTCATCAACCTGAGGCTTCCCTTCTACGCCCAGACGAAATCGGCCTACCTCCTCGCGGTCGCCGCACCGCTTTCGTTGGCACTCGCCCGTGGCTTCGTCGTAGCCGATCGCAGGCTCGATCAGCCCGGCCTGCGCTGGATGCGATGGCTGCTGCACGGTTGGGGGGCCGCGTTCGTCGCGGCCATCGTGCTGGCGTTCGCGGGCTAACGCGTGGCCCACCAGCCCGCAGCCAGGCCCGCCCCCATGCGCTTTCGATTCGCCGTTTTCGCCATACTCGCTCTCGCAGCACTGTTGGCGGGGCGCTCACTCGAAGCGCCCGGCCTGTATTACGACGAGGCCGTACAGGCGCGACCCGCGCTCGAACTCGCCACGGGCCAGGTTCGCGCGGCCCCCCTTCCCGGGAGCCATTCGGTCTGGGTGGGCGGCACCCGGGTTCCGCTGATGACACAGCCGTACATGGGAGCCCTCAAATCCCAGGTCCTCGCGCTCCCGCTGGCAATTTCGGGGCCGGACGTCCGCGTGCTGCGCGCCGTCACCCTCGCCATCGCACTCTTCGGGATTGCCGGCATCGCCTGCTTTGCGCGGCGGGCCTTTGGCAGCGCAATGGCACTCATCACGACGGGGCTCCTGGCCTCCGACCCGAGCGTTCTGCTGCTCGCCCGGCACGATTGGGGATCGTTTTCGATCTCGCTGCTGCTGCGGGCGGCAGTGCTCTTCTTCGGCTTCCGCTTCTTTGAGAGCCGACGGCCGTGGCACCTGCTGCTGGCGGGCTTCGCTCTCGGTCTCGGCTTCTACAACAAGGTCGATTTCGGGATCTTCGTGGTGGCCGTCGTGGCGGGGCTCCTGCTGGCGTTCCCCCGCGAATGCCTGCGCCTCGTGCGGGAACAGCGCGTCGCAGTCGTGTCGGGGCTGGGCGCAGTCGCGCTGGGAATCGGCCCGCTCTGGCTCCACCTGCGTGGCGTGCTCTCGAGACCCGGCGCCTTCTCGCACGAGGGCGAAATGGCGGCCAAGTTCGAGACCTTGTGGACCACCTTCGACGGCTCCCACTTCCATCGCCTGATGCAGAGCGGCGGCCTCTTCGACGACCTCGGCGGCATCGGCGACGCCGCCTCCGGTCCCTTCGTGGTCGTACTGATCTTCGCAGCGACCTGGGCGGCCTTCCGCGCCTTCGCCCCGGGTGGCAGCAAAGCCGACCGCGGGACGCTGCGCTTCCTGCTGGTCGCAAACGCCTTCGGGATTGCCACCTACTTCCTGCTTCCCGGCGGCGAACGCATCCATCACGCGCAGAACCTCGTGCCGCTGCCGCAGCTCCTCGTCGCCGGGGTTCTCGTCCACCTGGCCGGAATCGGGTCGGGGGCGCGACGCGGTCGCGTGCCGCGGGCCCTGGCCGCCGCCGGGGTCGCGATCTTCGTGGCGCTGCAAGTGGGCGTCTACGAGGAAACCCGCCGGGACTTCAGCGCCTCCGGCGGGAAGGGGCGCTGGTCGAACGCGATCGCCGACCTCGCCCGCGACCTCGCGGCCGAGCCTCTCGGAGTCACCAGCCTCGACTGGGGCTTCCAGGAACCGCTGGCCTTCTATGGCACCGCAGCCTCCCTGGACGAAGCGCACTGGCGCATTCTGGAGCCGCTCCGCCGGGGCAGAGCCTGGCGACAGCGCGGCGATGCCCAGCAACTCTACCTTCTGCACCTGCCGCCCTTCGATCGCTCGGGTTTCGGAAGCCCCTTCCTCGAAGCGGCGCGCGCACGGGTGAGCGAAGGCTTCGGCCAGATTCGATTCCATCGAGACGGCGATGGCGAGGTGGCATTTGTCAGCGTGCGCTTCGCCGGCGATCACCTGATCCACTACGACGGACGCTTTCGAATCGAGCGACTCCGCTAGTGGGGCGGGACTGCCTGCGGCACCTCGGGCACATAGCCGAGAGCGCGAAGGCTCTCCTCGTCGATTCGGTCGAGTTCGACGGCCGCGGCGCTTGGCGTGCGCTGCGCGAGGTGCGCTTCGAGGGCCGCCTTCAACGCGGGATCGGGCAGGGCCGCCAGCCAACGACCGTCGTCTTCGCGCCGGGAGCCGATCCATCGCAACACCCCTTCCGGGGCCAGCGGGTCGCTGCGTAGGGCGCCGCGCCCAGGGCGCGCCTGCAAGTAGGTGTCACCTCGATAGGCGGTGATTTCGCGTGCGCTCTCGCTGAAGAGTATGCGTTCGGCAGCGGGCTTTCCGCCTTCGATCCGCGCCACCAGAGACTCGCCCTGGGCGTCCCCCAGCGGGGGGAGGCCGGCGAGTGCGAGCAACGTGGGAGCCACGTCGATGTGATGGACGCGTTCGGTAAACCGCGCGGGCCGCACCGTCGGTGCCAACACCAGGAACGGAACGTGCACCTGGTCGGGCGAAGTGCGCTCACCGTGCTGAAAGAAGAAGCCGCTCTCTCCGAGGCTTTCGCCGTGATCGGCGGTGAGCAGAATCACGCGATCGCGTTCGGCGGCTCCGGTCCCTTCGAAGGCGGCGACGAGCTTCCCGATTTCGGCGTCGGTGTAGGCGACCTCCTCGGCATAACGGCGTGCGTAGACAGCCGGGCGCCGTTCCGCGTCGACCGCCTGGTAGCGCGGGATGCCAGCGCGCCCGCTGTCCCGTTCGAGAACCGGAAGCGCGCGAACCACCCGCACCTCGACGGGATCGAGACTCTCGTGGAAAGGCTCGGGGGGCTGGTAGGGACCGTGCGGGTCCTGGTAGTGCACCCACAGAAAGAAGGGGCGCTCGGCGCGGGCGGCCAACCAGGCCACCGCCCTCGCGGTGGTCTGCGCTGCACTGCGCTCGAGATAACCTCCACGCACGGCCTCGGATGCGTCGAGCGCATCGTCATACAGTTCGAAACCCGCATCCAGGCCACTGCGACGCTGCAACACGAAATTGCTGACGAAGGCGGCGGTGTCGTAGCCCGCTTCGCGAAAGCGCTCGGCGAGGGTCGGGTGCCCCTCGAGGCGGGTCGAGCCGTTGAAGCTTCGGACCGAATGCGCCCGCACCCACCGCGAAACCATGATCGAAGCGTGCGAGGGAACCGTTCGGCTCGAGGCTGCGATCGCGTTCTCGAAGAGCGCACCCCTCGCAGCCAGTGCATCCATCTGGGGCGTTGAAGGTTGGGGAAATCCGTACGTGTGGAGGGCATCGGCGCGGAGCGTGTCGACGGTGATGAGAAGCACGTCGGGCGGTTCCGCCGGCGCCCTGTCGCACGCGAAAAACGCCGCAACCAACATCACGCAGAGGCAAGGCACTGCGCTATTGCGCATAACCCAACGCCTCCAGGCCCCGCCGGTCCTCCTGGCTGAGCGGCCGCGCTTCGACCTCCGGCTGCGCCGTTCGCAAGGTAAAGGCCGCGAGCTGGCGGCCCAGATCGGCCGCGCGGTCCGGGTGGAGACGACGGACGTTCTCGGCCTCGGAGGGGTCCGCCCGCAGGTCGTAAAGTTCACCGTCCAATCCCGAAGCGCGGGCGATGTACTTCCAACCCCCGCGCCGAATCCCGAAGCGCTCGCCCTCGACCCAGGTTTTTTCGACCATCTTCGGGTCGTAGGGCCTGCGGTGAAGCCAGATGGGATGATCCTGGTCGACGACGCCATTGCCCTCGAGACGATTGGCCAGACTCCGTCCCGCGCCAAAGCCCCCGGCGGACGTGCCGTCGGCCCCGGCCTCCACCCATTCCAGCAGGCTGGGAGCGACATCGACGAGCGCGACCGGGTCCTGCAGACGACGATTCGCAGGAACATGTCCGGGCCAGCGCACGATCAGGGGCACGCGAATCGCTTCGTCGTAGAGATGGACTCCGTGGCCCAGATGCCCGTGCGTCATCAGTCCCTCGCCGTGGTCCCCGACGACGACCACGATCGTGTCGTCTTTCAGGGCGAGTCGGTCGAGCCGGGCGAGGAGTCGGCCGATCTCCCGGTCGGTGAAGGCTAGCTCGGCGTCGTAACGCGCGACGATTCCGTCGAGGGGGCTCTCCCCGGTCGGGAAAAAGCGCTCCTTGAATTCCTGGGGCGGCTCATAGGGATCATGGGGATCGAAGTAGTGCACGAAGAGCAGGAAGGGCGACTCGATCTCCGCGAAGACGTCGAGCAGCGCGATGGCCCGGCGGGTCGTGTCGTCGGCGCGTCCGTTGAACTTTCCGGGAACGCTCTCCCCCTCCCACAGACGTCCGTGTCCAATCACATCAGCGCCGGAAAAATCTTCGTCCCAGGTCGCGAAGCCCTGGTCGAGACCGAAGCGCTTGGAGAGGACATAAGACGAAACGATCCCCCGGTTTGGTAGCCGCCCTCGCGGAGTCGCTCGGCCAACGTCTCGTGGTGGGGGGCGAGGACACGTCCATTCTTCACGACCCGGTGCGCCAGCGGATACGCCGACGTAAAGAGACTGGCGTGGCTCGGCGCCGTGGTGGCCGAGGGCGCGAAGGCCGACTCGAAGAGTGCGCCCTCGCGAGCCAGCGCTGCGAGTACGGGGGTCGTGTCCCGCTCGTAGCCATAGGCCGAAAAGTGGTCGGCGCGCGCGGTGTCGATCGAAATCAGCAGGATGTTCGGCGGACGCGCAGGCGATGGGCTGCACCCCGACAAGAGGGCCGCCGCCCACAGCAGCGCCGGGGCCCTCGTTTGGGCTCGCCGGGGAAGAGCGGAATGCGGGACGGGGTACGACGGGGCCACGATGTCACCGGACCATACGTCGCGGTCGGCTTGACGGGAACCCCCTCGGGGCGAGGCGGCGCATCGCTGGCGACAGCGGTCCCGGCCTGCCACCGCGGTTCCTCCTGAAATAGACTGGCCGCGTGGCTCACACCGCTCTCTTGCCCGCAAAGCCCCCCGAGCGTGCCCACGCCGACACGATTTCGAACGCACGGCGCTTTGGCCCCGTGGCACTCCTGGCCCTCGGTCCCTTCGCCTGGTTCTACGCCGAAAATCGCAGCGAATCGCTCGCCCCCGCGGACCTCTGGCTCTACGCACTGGCCACCGCCGCAATGGCACTCCTTGCCGCCCGGGTACTCGAAGCCTGCACGGGATCGAAAACCGGGCGCGTCCCCGCTGGCGTCGGCGTCGGCGTGCTCTTCTTCTTCAGCTACGCAGGGATCGAAGCGACGCTTTCGCGCGTCGGCGCAGGCCCCGACACCACCGCTGCCGCCAGCTGGGGGCTGTCGCTCCTCGGGATCTTCGTGGCAGGCCGTCTCGGCTCGAAGCCCGGATTCCAGCGCTTCCTGCTGGTCTTCGCGGCGGCAAACCTCGCGCTGGCCCTCGTCATGACGGGCGCAGCGGGACTGGACTCCGGAAGCGATGAGCTGTCTTTGAAGGCCCCGAGCGACCAACTCTTTGCGAACGACGTCTGGTCCGGCGCGGCGCAGCGCCGACCCGACGTCTATTGGATCGTCGTGGACAGCTACCCGAATCGCGAGCAATTGCTCGAAGTCTACGGCTTTGACAACAGCGCATTTCTCGATGGCCTTCTCGAGCGGGGCTTCGCCATCGCAGAAGAGAGCTTTGCCAACTACAGCGAAACGCTGCTCTCGGTGCCTTCGACCCTCGAGATGGAATACATCTTCGACGAGGAAGACCCCGTCTACGAGGAGAAGCGCGGCGGCAACTGGGTGCGGCGCCGCGGGCGCACGCGCTCTTCGGTCAACGAGGCGGTCGCCGGGGTGAACCGCAGCGTTTCGTTTTTTCGGCAACTCGGTTACCAATATCTCCACTTTGACGGCGGCGGCTTCCAGATCACGCGCTGTCAGGGTTTCGAAGATCTCTGCCTCGAGGCGGAGGTTCCCGGACTCTCCGAACTCGAACGCCAACTCGTCGCGATGACGCCCGCCTCGCGCTGGGCCCACACCTCCAGCGCGGTGCAGCAGTGGCGCAAGCCCGTGTCCCCCAGCGCGTCGGGGACCGGCATCCCGGAACTCAGGGCCCAGCTCGCGTCCACGCCACTCCCCGAGCCATTCTTTCTCTATGCCCACATCGCGTCACCGCATCGCCCCTACTGGAATGACGCCGATTGCAACCTGCTTCCCCCGGCGGCCCCTCGCCGGGGGAAGCGCCACTTCGTGGCGCAGCTCCGCTGCGTCAACCGCCACCTCGACGATCTCCTCGATTCGATCGAGGCGCGCGACCCCGAGGCCATCGTGCTGCTCGCTGCCGACCACGGACCCCGCCTGAGCGTTCGCAAAGGCACCTCCCTCTACGAGCACTCGAGACGGCAGATCCGCGAGAGCCTCGGCATCCTCCTGGCCCTGCGAGCGCCAGCCGCCTGCCTCGAATCCTTCCCGGCGGACCTCTCGCCGGTCAACAGTCTGCGACTCGTGTTTGCCTGCATCGGAGGCGAGGCACCGCGCCTGCTGCCGAACCGCCATTACCTCGCGCGTCCCGACTCTCCCGAACGAGGCCTCATCCGGCGGGTGCGCGTCGATTGACTCCCCACGATCAGCGCGGCTCCAGGCGGCAGAAACGCTACCCTTCCGCTTCTTGCCGGTGCAGGAGTGCCGACCGAGCGCGGTGATGTCCAGCAACGCACAGCGCCCCCCGATTCTCATCGGCCTGGTCCTACCCCTGGCCGTCGGTGCGCTCGTCCGTTGCGTCGGAATTCGAGGGCAGGTTCTCGCCGACGACGAACTCCACACGGTCCACGCGGCGCTCTCGATGCCGCTCTCGCAGATCTTCCGGACGTGGACCTTTGGCGGTGCCGACTACAGCGTCCCGCTCACCGCCCTGCATCGCGCCCTGATGGACTTCGGCATGGTGTTCACGGAACTCGGCTTTCGCTGGCCGCCACTCCTGGCCGGACTGCTCGCGGTGGTACTGCTGCCTCGATTCGCCCGGCACCGGATCGGCTCCCGGGCCGCGCTGGCGCTCGCCTGGCTGATCGCATGCTCGCCAATGCTCGTTGCCTACAGTCGAATCATTCGCCCCTACATGGTGACGGGCCTGTGCATCGGCGTGGCGGCGCTGCTCTTTGACCGCTTCCGGCAGGGGCGCTCGCGCTGGGACGCGGCCGGCTTCGTGCTTGCGTCGGTGCTCGCGATCTACAGCCATCTCGGAGCCGCCCCCGCCATCGCCGGGATGCTGCTCTTTGGCGCGGCGCACGCGCGCCAGAAGGCCCGGGACGAACTCGCGATCGCCGGGCTGGCCGCCATCACCTTCCTACTCGCGGCCCTGCTCGTGGCCCCGGGCCTCGACTCGATCATCGAAGTCGTCCGCACGACGCGAGACGGCCACTGGCCCTCGGGTTCCGTGTGGTCCGATACCGGGCGCCTGCTCGTGGGGACACCCTCCGTCGGCGTTTCGCTCCTCGCTGGGGCGATCTGGCTTCGGGGCCTGGTGTGGCTGATCCGAGACCAACGGGATTTCGCCGGTTTGCTCGTGTCGACCCTCGCGGCCCAGGCGATCGGCTTGTTGCTGCTGTCGCCGGATCGGCTGGAAGAACGCCTGGTGCTCACGCGCTACCTCGTGGTCGTTCTGCCGCTGGCCCTCGTTCCGCTCGCGGTGGGGACGATGCATCCCTGGTGGCCAGGGGCACCGACGTGGGGTCGCCGGGGCGAAGCGTGCGTGGCCGCCGGGCTACTGGTCCTCCTGGTTGCGAGCGGACCCCTGCGCCTTGACCCGAAGGCCATGGGATCCTTCGCCCACGCGCCTGCATCCCTCGATTTCGTGGGCATTGGAAATCGCATCGCGAAATCACAGCTACCCGATTTCTACCGCGAGCTCGCGCGCTCACCAGAGCCCGCGCCGCTGATCGAGTACCCGTGGCAGAACCTCTCCTACCACGTCTTTGACGCGTATCAGCGCCACCACCACCAGCCGCTGCAGATCGCGAGTGTCCTCGACCGGAGCGATGAATTTCGGATTGCCCTCCGCAGCCGCGTCGAGCCCCAGCCCGAGGCGATGCTTCGCAGCCGCGCCCGCCACATCGTGGTGCACCTCGATCTGCGCGGCGAAGCACTGCGGATCGAGAGCAGCGACCCGAGCTTCGAAAAATGGCTGCGCGCCCGACGAAATCTGTGGACCCCGTTGCAGAGAGCCGGCACCGGCATGGCTCGGCGTCTCGAGGGCGAATGGGGCGAACCCGATTACCGCGACGAACACATCGCTGCCTGGGACCTGGAGCGGATTCGCGCCACTTCGGGGGGCATGCCGTGACGCGCGACCTCCTCGCGAAAAAAACAGAGACCCGGCTGACAGGCTGGGTCGCAATCGCCGCCTTCTGGTTCTTCGGCGTCTTTAGCCACGGCCACTTCATGGGTTCGGATGAAGTCGCGGTCTTCGAAATGACGCGATCCCTCGCCGAAGAGGGGAACCTGAGCGTCCCGGAGATGCAGCACACCGCGATCGGAATCGACGGTCGACGCCACAGTTTCTTCAGTCCCGGGCAATCGGTCCTGGCACTTCCCTTCTACCACGCCGGCCGCCTCGCCGAGCGCTGGCTGCCGCTGGATGCTCAGCGCGTATTGCGCGGCCCGCCCAGCGGCTACGGCAACTACACCTTCGGAGGCGATCTCTCCATTGCCTTCGCCAGCCTCTTTTCGACGCTGGCCGGCGGCATCCTGATGGCGGTGTTCTTTCGCTTCGAACGGCGCCTCGGGGCCTCGCGCCAGAGCGCCCTCAAAGCGACCGCGCTGGTCGCCTCTTCGACCTACGTGCTGATGCTCTCGACCTACTTCCTGCGGCACGTCGCCGAGGCAGCTTGCCTGCTCGGCGCGATCCTCTTCGTGTTTCGGTACGCCCACGGCAGCGGCCCGCGCGATCTTCTGGCGGCTTCGGCGCTGGCCTCGGCGGCCTTCCTGCTCCGGGTCCCGGCAGGCTTCGCGGCCCCGGTCCTCGCCGGCTACATCGGCTGGGCCATCTGGCTGCGGAGCGATGGGCTGCGCCGCCATCGAGACGCCGCTCGCGCCGTACTCTGCGTGCTGCTGCCGCTGGCGCTGGCGCTGGCTGCCTTTGCCTTCGTGAACCAACTGCGCTGGGGAAACCCCTTCGGCTCCCCGATGGTCGACCAGTGGTCGCGACTCGGAAACCCGATCCAGATTGGGCTGCGCGGCTTCCTCCTGAGTCCCGGCGCGAGCCTCTTCGTCTACTCGCCGCTGCTCCTGCTCTTGCCGTTCACCTTTCCGGTCTTGTGGCGGAGTTGGCGCGCGGAGGCCATCGCCTTTGGGGCACTCTGTCTCTCGCTCTTGCTCATCTACTCGAAATTCGACGGCTGGGAGGGACTCTGGTCGGCGCCCGGGCCGCGCTACCTCTTCTTCGCCACGCCCCTGCTCCTGCTGTCTCTGGGACCGTGGCTCGACCGGCCCAGTTCGAAGTTGCGAAGCGGCACACTCGTCGTGCTTGCAGCGCTTGGCTTCTTCGTGCAACTCGTTTCGACCGGGGTGCATTGGGGATCGGTTCCCGCGCTGGCGAACTACGAAGGTTTTGAAACCGGCTGGGAATTCCTCTTCGTGGTGGACCGCGCACCGGTGGTGGAAATGGCTCGTCTCTTCTTTTCCGGGGGGCCCTACGACCCCTGGTTGATCCGCCTGGGAGAGGGCTGGCTCGGGGTGAATGGACGCCCGGGCCTGGCCTTGGCGCTCTTCGCAGCGTGGGCCGCCGGTCTCGGGGCGTTGGTGGTGGCGATCCGTCGAGAATGCCAACGCCTGGACTCGGTGGACTGAGCCGTGGCGCTGCGAAGGATCGCGCTGGGCATCGTCGCTTTGGTGGCGGCACTTTCGATCGCCTACGCCGTGGCGCTGCGCGTTCCGAGTCCGGTCTCGCTGAACTACGTCGAGGGCTTCGCGCAGATCGACGCGCAGCGCGTTGCGGCGGGAAGCGCCCTCTACCGGAACCCGGCCTCCCCGCCGTGGACGTTGCACGTCTACACGCCCCTCTACACTTTTGCGGTCGCCGCGATCACCAGCGACTTCGGGAGTTATGCACCGGGTAGACTCCTTTCTCTTGGCGCACTGCTCGCCACCGCGCTGCTCATGGGTGCCAGTGGAGCGCGGAGAGCGGGCTGGGTCGCCTGGATCATCGCGGGCCTCTACCTGTCACAGCCGCTGCTCACCCAATGGGGCGCAGTGGTGCGTCCAGACAACCTCGCGGTCTTCTTCTCCGCCGTCGGCGTCGTCTGCGTCGAACGCCTTTCGGGGCTGCGCGGTCTATTGCTGGCGGCCGTCTTCTTCCTGCTGGCGCTGGCCACAAAGCAGAGCGTCGGTCTGGGGCTGTTGGCGGCGATCCTCTTCCTCCTCTTGCAGGCACCCAGGCGCGCCCTGGTCCTCGTCGCCCTGGTGGCAGTGGGCGCCCTCTCAACGACCCTTGCACTCGAAGCGCTCTCTGGGAACTGGTTCATCTTCCATACCTGGACCGCGAACCTCGCCCCCTTCTCGCTGGAAAAGAGCCTGCACCTCGGCGGGATCTTTCTCCGCGAACACGTTCCCCTCGTTGCGGCCGCCTTCGCGGTGCTGATCGCCTGCGGATTGCAGCGCCGCCTCTCGATCCACGCCCTCTGGTTCGCTGGGGCAGCGGTCTCGACGGTCGCCTCGGGACGGATTGGGGCCGACACCAATTATTTCCTCGAGAGCCTTGCGGCGGCGGGTTTCCTGCTGGCGAACGAGTGGCCGGTCCTCCGGGAGCGTTTTCGCGCGCGGGCCCCGGGCTGGCTCGAAACGGCGCTGCTCACCGTCGCCATCGCGATGGCGCTGTTCCAGGCAAGGACCCTGCACGCGAATTACGCCTGGATCGAGGGCGCCGAAACTCGCTTTCTCGAGGCCCGGGATCGGATGCGGGAGAAACCGGGAGCCATTCTCTCCGACGACGCTGGACTGCTCGTGTCTCTCGATCGACCGCTCGTCTATCGACCGTTCGCAATGACCCAACTCGTCTACGCCGGCGACTTCGATCCCACGCAACTCGTGCAGATGCTCGAGTCGGGCGAGTTCGCCTTCGTCGTCTTCGAAGCGGTCCCCGGCCGGGGGCCATCGCCCGCACGCTACACTGCGGAAATGCGCGCAGCGCTCGCACGGAACTACCGAAGCGAAGGTCGCTATCGCACCTTTGCCAACTTCGAGGTCTACGCTCCGCGCAGGCCCGGGAGCCTGGATCCGACCCTGTGATTCGCGAGTGGGGAGGCGGGCTCGCAGTGAGCCGCGCAACGCTGGGGGTGGCCGCTGTAGGGCTCCTCTTCGCGGGCCTCGTGATCGACCGCGCGTGGGTCTCCGACGACGCCTACATCACCTTTCGCAGCGTCGACAACTTCCTCGCGGGCCACGGTCTGCGCTGGAACGTCGCCGAACGCGTACAGGCCTACACCCACCCGCTGTGGATGTTTCTCGTGGCCGGCGCCACTGCACTCTCCGGGGACGTCCACGGTGCTTCGCTCGGCCTCTCGCTCGGCCTGTCTTTCGCAGCCGTGTGGGTGCTCGCCCGGCGCGTGGCCCGAGGGCCGATGGCGGCCCTCGTAGCCCTCGCACCGCTGATCGCGTCGACTGCCTTCCTCGATTACTCGACTTCGGGTCTCGAAAATCCCCTGCTCCATTTTCT
>CAJXIC010000024.1 GCA_913054385.1 uncultured Pseudomonadota bacterium | reverse complement strand
GCCCGAGGGGGCGCGCGCGGCATTGTACCGCCCCGGGCCAAGGCGTGCGCCTCACGCGCTAGCCTCGGTGCATGGAGATCCTGCTCGCCAACCCGCGCGGCTTCTGCGCCGGCGTCGATCGCGCTATCGAGATCGTCGAGAAGACGATCGAGAAGCACGGGGGACCGGTCTACGTGAGGCACGAGATCGTCCACAACGCCCACGTGGTCCAAGACCTGCGAGAGAAGGGGGCCGTTTTCGTCGACGAACCCGACCAGGCACCGTCCGGCGCCCAACTCGTTTACAGCGCCCACGGCGTGTCTCCGGCCGTGCGCCAGTCGGCCGCGGAGAACGGTCTTCGCACCCTCGACGCGACCTGCCCGCTGGTCACGAAGGTCCACAACGAGGTGCTGCGCCGGGTCGACCAGGGCTTCGTCATCGTGATGGTGGGACATCGGGGGCACGTCGAAGTCGAGGGCACGATGGGACACGCACGGGGCCGAGCGGTGCTCGTCGAATCGGTCGCCGACGTCGAAGGGCTGGTGATCGAGAACCCCGATCGGCTCGCCTGCGTGACCCAGACCACGCTCTCGGTGGACGACACCCGCGAGATCCTCGATGCGTTGCGTCGGCGCTTCCCGAAGATCGAACTGCCGAAGCGAGACGACATCTGTTATGCGACCCAGAATCGGCAGGATGCGGTGGCGAAGCTCGCCGAGCGGGCACAGCTGATCCTCGTCGTCGGTGCCCCCGAATCGTCGAACAGCAATCGTCTCGTCGAAGTCGCTCAGCGCCGCGGCGTCCCCAGCCACCTCGTGCAGAATGCCGCCGACGTCGACCCTGCATGGCTCGAAGGCGTCGGTTGCGTAGGCGTCACCGCCGGCGCATCGACGCCGGAGTTCCTGGTGCAGGAGTTGATCGCGCACCTCGGGAAACTCGTCGGTACCGCGGTCACGGTGAATTCGCTCCCGGAAGTCGACGAGGGCATGACCTTCAAGCTGCCGGCCGAGCTGCGCGGCTGAGAGTCGCCGCCCCCGGGTCCCCGAGCGGCGTGCGTTAGGCTGCCGCCGCAAATGGCCCGAAGGCGAAACGGAAAGAGCCCGAGCGACTCCCGACGCGAAAGCGTACGCGAGGTCGAGCGCGAGATCGAAGACCTCGGGGACCCGGAAGCCGGGCCCTCGCTGCCTTCGACGACGCTCGCCGCCCAGGCGGTGGTTCCCACCGCAGCCGATCCCGCACGACGCTTTCTCGGCGATGGCTCCCGCACTCGGGAGATCCTGCTCCTCTCCTGGCCGGTGATGCTCTCCCAGGCCCTGATTGCCATGACGGGGCTGGTCGACCGGGCCATGGTGGGCCGTCTCGGGGGCGAGGGAGACGCCGCCGTCACCCTCGCCGCCGTCGGCTTCGCGACCCAATTCTTCTTCCTGATTCAATCGGCGCTCTTCGCGGTGGGCATGGCCTGCGTTGCGCTGATGGCGCGGGCCATCGGAGCGAAGGACCCCGCGCGTGCGCGCGCCGCCATGGCCGCTTCGCTCGAAGTGGCGGTGGTCACGACCGCCGTTCTGACGGGCGCACTCTTTTGGGTGGCGCGCCCCGCGCTCGGCTGGCTCGGAGCCACGGACGAGGTCGCCGACGCCGCGCTCCCCTACCTCGAACTGATCCTCGCATCTTCACTCGGAATGGCCGTCGCGCTTCTGCTCGAGAGCGCGCTACGCGCAAACCGCGACATGCGCACGCCCATGTGGATCGCCGGGATCGTCACCATCACCAAGCTCGGAGGCAACGCGCTTCTGATCTTCGGCTACGCCGGCTTCCCGCGCCTCGAACTCGTCGGCGCTGGCCTTGCCACGCTGATCTCCCAGGTGGTGGCCGTGGTCTTCCTTGGGATCGTGATCGCGCGTGCGAACCGTGACTCGCCGGTCGGCCTGCGCATTCGCGACTGGCAGAAGGCCCGGGGCCTGCGTCTCGAGGTGATCCGGATCGCGTTACCCAGCATCGCCGAACGCCTCCTGATGAACGCCGCGATGCTGATCTACTTCTGGATCCTTGGGCACTACTACGGCACCGTCTCGGTCGCAGCCTATACCGTCGGCGTGGCACTCCTGTCCCTCTCCTGGGTCCCCGGAACCGGCTACGCCCAGGCCTGTGCCACGCTCGTCGGGCAGGCACTCGGCGCCGGACGCCCGCGCGAGGCGATCCGGATCGGCTGGCGCTGTGCCGGCCTGGCCCTCGGGACGGCGGTGATCCTGGGCGTCGTCTTTGCCCTCAGCCGAACTCCGCTGGCCGAACTCTTCACCGATGACCCCACGGTGATCGCCGCTCTCGGCCCCTTCATGCTGACCCTGGCCGTGGCTCAACCCTTCTTGCAGGTGCACTTCACCCTGGCCGGCGCCCATCGCGGCGCGGGCGACACCTGGACACCGCTCGTCGCCGCCGCGGTCGGAAACTGGGTCTTCCGGGTCCCGTTGGCACTGCTATGCGCCATCACCCTCGAGACGTCGGTCGAGTGGATCTGGTATGCGATCGTCTTCGATCACGTTTCGCGCGCCGGCTGGCTCACGCTTTCGTTCGCGCGTGGGCGCTTTCTCACTCGGTACTGACCCGGGGCCGCGAAGCCCGCGCCTCCTCGAATTCGAAGCGGAAGCCTTCTTCGCCCTCGGCATCGACGCGCACCTTCCCCCCGCGCGCCAGTTTCCCAAAGAGCACCTCCTCGGAGAGGGGATCCTTGAGCCGCTTCTGCAACACCCGCTCCAGCGGACGCGCGCCGAAGGCGCGGTCGTAGCCGAGTTCTGCCAGGCGCTCACGCGCAGCGGGCGTGAGCTCGATGGCGATTTTGCGTTCGGCGAGCTGCGCCTCGATTTCGGCAACGAACTTGTCGACGACGCGGCCCATCACTTCGGGGCCGAGCGGATCGAAGTGAACGACCTCGTCGAGCCGGTTGCGGAACTCGGGACTGAAGAGGCGCTCGATCGCCTTCGAAATGTTTCCCGCGCTCTCGTCCCCGAAGCCGATGGCGCGTTCGCTCATCTCGCGAGCGCCGGCGTTCGAAGTCATGATCAGCGTCACGTGGCGGAAATCCGCTTCGCGTCCATGGTTGTCGGTGAGGGTGGCGCGGTCCATCACCTGCAAGAGAACCGAAAACAGGTCGGGATGCGCCTTCTCGATCTCGTCGAGCAGGAGCACGGCGTAGGGGTGTTTTCGGACCTGCTCGATCAGCAACCCGCCGGCGTCGTAGCCAACGTAGCCCGGGGGCGCGCCAATCAGCCTCGAGATCGAGTGCTTCTCCATGTACTCGCTCATGTCGTAACGCAGGAAGGGAACGCCGAGGGTCAGGGCCAACTGCTTCGAGAGTTCGGTCTTGCCGACGCCCGTTGGGCCGGTAAAAAGGAAGGCCCCGACCGGCCGGGTCGGCCCAGAAAGCCCCGCGCGCGCCCGGCGCAGGGCCCCCACCACGGTTTTGATCGCCCGATCCTGTCCGAAGACGCGCGAGCGCAGCGCAGCATCGAGTTGCTCGAGTCGCTCGCGCTCGCTGCCCGAGGTCCGGTCCACCGGGATCCGCGCCATCCGCGCCACCACGCGTTCGACGTCCCGCACCCCGACAGTCTTTCGCGGTCTCTTCGAGGGGCGCAGCCGCACCGCCGCACCCGTCTCGTCCATCAAGTCGATGGCCTTGTCGGGAAGGAAGCGGTCATTCAAATGGCGTACCGAGAGATCGACGCAGGCCTTGAGCGCTCCGCCGGTAAAGCGCACCCCGTGGTGTTCCTCGTAGCGCGGCGCAAGACCTTGAAGGATGCGGACGCACTCGCCGGGTTCGGGTTCGCCGATGTCGATCTTCTGGAAGCGCCTCGACAGCGCGCGGTCGCGCTCGAAGTGCCGATACTCCTGGTAGGTGGTGGAGCCCATGCAGCGCATTTTTCCGCCGGCAAGCAGTGGTTTCAGCATGTTGGACGCGTCGACGGTAGTGCCCTGGGCGGAACCCGCCCCGAGGATCGTGTGAATCTCGTCGATGAAGAGAATCGCGTGCTTCTTCGCGAGCAGGGCGTCGGTCAGGGCCTTGAAGCGCGCCTCGAAATCGCCGCGGTAACGCGTGCCGGCCAACAGCGACCCAAGGTCGAGCGAGAAGATCTCTGCCGCCGCGAGGTCGGCCGGCACCCTGCCCTCGTGGATTCGCAGGGCCAGCCCCTCGGCCATCGCCGTCTTCCCGACGCCGGTCTCGCCCACGAAGATCGGGTTGTTCTTGCGGCGTCGTGCCAGCACGTGGACGGTGCGCTCGATCTCCGGACCGCGACCGATCAGCGGATCGAGTTCTCCACGCGACGCCTGCTCGCTGAGCGCCTGGGTAAAGGCCGCGATGGGGTCCGTGGGCGTCTCGGATCCGCCCTCGTCGCCGAAGGGAAGCCCGCCCGCGGCATCGCCTTCGGCCTGGTCTCCGCCCGGGCCGCGCCCCTCGCCGAGCTTCGACTCGCCGTGCGTGATGTACCGAAGGATGTCGAGTGGGGTGACGTCCTGGGAACGCAGCAGCAATACCGCGTAGGAATCCGGCTCCTGGTAGATCGACACCAGCAGGTCCCCTATCTCGACTTCTTCCTTCTCGGCGCCTTCGGCGTGGTC
Source organism: uncultured Pseudomonadota bacterium (assembly GCA_913054385.1). Lineage (GTDB taxonomy): Bacteria > Myxococcota_A > UBA9160 > UBA9160 > UBA4427 > JAYGCV01. The sequence goes on along the minus strand of CAJXIC010000024.1, from coordinate 8,128 downwards.
AAGGGCGTGCTGCAACACCCGATGGAAGGCCAGGGTCTGCTGTGACTCGACACTCTCGTCGCCGGGAACGGCTTCGAGGTCCTCGCCGAAGAAACGCTCGAGACCCGCCTTCAGGGTGGGGACGTGGGCACCCGCGTGCCCCAGGATCTCGATCCCGCGGTCACTGTGGAGCAGCGCGTAGAACAGATGCTCCACCGTGAGATAGGCGTGCCTTCGGCTCACGGCCTCGCGGTAGGCCGCCTGGAGCATCAGCTGCAATTCTCGACTGATCGAACTCATCTCGGGTTCATCCCCCTGTGCTCCTCATTCCTTCTCGACTCCCGCACGCAGCGGATAGCCCCGCTTTTCCGCGAGTTGGTGCACCGCGGTCACCTTCGTCTCGGCAATCTCCTGGACGTAGACACCGGCCACGCCGAGCCCACCTCGATGAATCTGCAACATGATCTGGGTCGCGGCGGCGGGACCCTTACCGAAAATCGTTTCCAATAGCGAGACGACGAACTCCATCGGGGTGTAATCGTCGTTGTGCAGGAGCACCTTGTAACGGGCGGGGCGCCGCACCCTGGTTCGCGTCTGGGTGGCCACCCCACCCTCCTCGCGCCGATCCGGCGCCGGGTCCCGGGGCCGCCCGTCGCCGCTCGCGCGGGCGAAGTCACGATGCACAGGCGTTAGGTGGCGCAGACGAAGACCCATCCCGGGAGTCTAGCCGTGGCCCGGGATCGGGGCCGCTTCGATCCTCTCTGCGGGAACGGCGCGGCGCCTCGCTCCTCGCCTGGAGCTAGACTGGGCCCGTGGCCCGTGTCCATCTCGAAGACGGCGTTGCCGGACTCCCGCGAGCCGAATGGAACGCGCTGGTCGGGGACGGTTCCCCGTTTCTGGAGTGGGACTGGCTCGCATCTCTGGAGGAAGCCGACACCCTCGGCGCCGAGCGCGGCTGGCTGGCGCGGCCCCTTTTGCTGCGCGAAGCGGATCGAATCGTGGCCGCCGCTCCGCTCTACGTCAAGACACACAGCGAGGGCGAATTCGTCTTCGACGGGGGGTGGGCCGACGCCGCTACCCGCGCGGGCATCGACTACTACCCGAAGCTCCTGGTCGGGGTTCCCTTCACGCCGGTCAGCGGGGCAAGGCTCCTGGTGGCACCGGGCGAGGACGTCGCGGCCCGGCGACTCGAACTCGTAAAGGCGCTGCGCGACCTCTGCGCCGCGAATCACTTCTCCGGAATTCACGCAAACTTCTGCCTGCCGGAGGAGATTGCCGTCCTGGAATCCCTGCACTTCCAGGCGAGGTTGGGCCTCCAATACCACTGGTCGAACCGGGGCTGGAACAGCTTCGAGGATTACCTGGCAGCCTTCCGCAGCAAGCGCCGCAACCAGGTGCGGCGCGAGCGCCGCTCGGTGGCGGAAGCCGGAATCGAAGTCGAGGTATTCGTTGGGCGTGACATCCCGGACCGCCTCTGCGAAACGATGTACCGCTTCTACCTCGCGACGATCGAGAGTCGATACTGGGGACGGCAATACCTGAATCGCGGCCTGTTCGAGCTTCTCTTCGAGCGCTACCGCGAGCGACTCGTGTTGGTGGTGGCTTCGTTGGGGGACGAGCCGATCGCGGGAACCTTCAACGTCGCGAAACAGGGCGTGCTCTACGGGCGCTATTGGGGCGCTTTGCGGTCTGTGCGAAATCTCCACTTCGAGGTCTGTTACTACCGCGCCATCGAGTACTGCATCGAGGCGGGCTTCCATCGTTTCGAGCCTGGGGCCGGGGGCGACTACAAGCAGCTGCGCGGTTTCGATGCCCAACCCACCTGGAGCGCGCACTTTCTCGCGGACCCGCGCCTGGCCGAAGCGGTGGGACGCTTCCTCGATGCCGAACGCGCACAGGCCCAGTCCGAAATCGATTGGCTGCGCTCACGCAGCGCCCTCAAGCCCCAATAGCCCCGCGCCAACCGGGACGGTCCGACTCTCGTACCCTTAGCGACACCTGTCCTTTCTCCCCACGGACTGCAAGGGGTTTCCCGGGCGGACACGGTCCGGGGGGTCCTGCGCGAATCGCGATCGTCAACCAGTCGTTGCGATAGGGACCCGTCGCTTTCGCCGTTGCGCAGCCCGGTACGAGTGCGATGCCCCGAGCGGTCGCTTCGGACCCCCCGGACACGTGTCCGCTAGCAACGCTGCCGGTAGCCCGCGCCATCCACTCCGGTAGCGCTTCGAGTCGCCACCGGACCCCGTACGCGGGCATTCCGCTCGCCCGGCGACGGAGGTCACCGCGTGGCTCTCCAACAAGCCCGCTGCGCGCCGCCCGGCTCGAGGGGGGGCGATTTTGGAGCGCGTTCACCCCCGTCGACACCCGGACGCTCCACCCGCGTACCGACCGCGCGGTGATTCCGATTCGCTAACGAAGCTCGTGCAGCCACCCACTCGCGATCAACCCCACCGAGCGTCCGCCTACCCTCACCGCCGCGTAGCGGTGTGGCGCGGATGGAGGTGCAGGCGAAATCAAGCGCAGCGAGTCTCTCGCGTACCGCCCCCTTCGAGTTGCCCGAAGCGCGCGCAGAGCAAGCGGTGCGCCCATGGGAGCGAAGCGAGCCATTCGCCGGAACCTCTATCCGCGCCACGCCGCGCCAGGCAACCCCCTGGACCGCGGGCGCCTGCCGAAGCCTGACGCGTTAAGTCTTTCCGGCAGACTCCGCCGTGTCCCCTTCTGCACTGCTGCAGTCATGCACGACCGTCCCCGCCTTCGGGCCAGCGGTGTTCCTAAAGCGAGGCGAGCGCCCGAGTGCGGGCGGCGCGCAGACGCGCGAAGTCCTCTGCGGCGTGGTAGGACGAGCGCGTCAGCGGCGACGATGAGACCAGAAGAAAGCCCTTGGCCCGCGCGACCTCCGCGAAGCCGTCGAATTCGTCCGGCGGGACGTAGCGCACGACTTCGGCGTGGCGGCGCGTGGGCTGCAGGTATTGGCCGATGGTCAGGAAGTCGACGTCGGCGGCGCGCAGGTCATCCATCAGGGCATGCACCTCTTCTGGCTCTTCCCCCAACCCGACCATGATTCCGGATTTCGTAAACAGGGCGGGCTCGGCACGCTTTACCGAGGCCAGCAGTTCGAGCGAATGCCGATAGTTCGCTCCCGGTCGCACTCGCCGGTAGAGCCTCGGCACCGTCTCGAGGTTGTGGTTGTAGACATCCGGTCGCGCCCGCGCGACGCGAAGCGCCGCGCCGGGCTTGCGTCGAAAGTCCGGCGTCAGGACCTCGATGCTGGTGCCAGGGGTCCGGGCCCGAATCGCCTCGATACACGCCTCGAAATGCGAGGCCCCTCCGTCCGCCAGATCGTCACGATCCACCGAAGTCACGACCACGTGCGCGAGCCCCATGCGCGCGATGCCCTCGGCGAGATGCCGCGGCTCGTCGCGGTCGACGGGCATCGGCACGCCGGTGGCCACGTTGCAGAAGGCACAGGCCCGGGTGCAGATGCTGCCGAGCACCATCACCGTCGCGTGCTTCTTCTCCCAGCACTCCCCGATGTTCGGGCAGGCGGCCTCCTCGCATACGGTGTGCAGCGAAAGCTCGCGCATCAAACGGCGCGTCTCGGCGTGGGCCTCTGTGCTGGCGAGGCGCACACGAAGCCACGGCGGCTTCGGGGAGCGGCGCCCCGGACGCGGCCCCGCGCTTTCACCTTTTTCCGGGCCCTGTTTCAAGGCGTCTCTCCCTGCCTCACCGGTTAGCTATGGATCGCGCGCCCCCACGCATCGAGTACCGATTCGTGCATCGTCTCCGACAGCGTGGGGTGGGGGAAGATCGTCTCCATCAACTCGACTTCCGTGGTCTCGAGGTTCTGCGCGATCGCAAAACCCTGGATCAATTCGGTCACCTCAGCCCCAACGAGGTGCGCGCCGAGCAATTCGCCGGTTTTCGAATCAAAGACCGTCTTCACCAGCCCGGCGGTTTCACCGAGTGCAATCGCCTTGCCGTTTCCGAGGTAAGGAAAGCGCCCGACGCGAATCTCGTAGCCCGCTTCGAGGGCCGCCGCTTCGCCGAGGCCGATACTCGCAATCTGCGGACGGCAGTAGGTACAGCCCGGGACGCGGAGCACGTTGAGCGGGCGCAGCCCCTCGACACCGGCGATTCGCTCCGCTGCGAGCACTCCTTCGTGCGTAGCCTTGTGAGCGAGCCACGGAGGCCCGGCGACGTCGCCGATGGCGTAAACGCCGGGGGCCCCGGTTTGCATCCATTCGTCGGTGAGAATGTGTCCGCGATCGACCGCGATGCCCTGCTCTTCCAGCCCGAGGTTCTCGACGTTGCCGACGATGCCCACCGCCAGGATCGCGCGCTCGACCTCGATCTCCGCCGCGGTTCCGCCCTCGCCGGCGGTCGCGAGCTTCGCACGCAGGCCCGCGCCAGAGGCCACCAACTCCAGGACGGTGGTCGCCGTGTGGATCACGATGCCCTGCTCTTCGAACTGCTTCCGGGCAAAGGCGGCGATCTCCTCGTCTTCCACCGGCAGGATCCGCGGCAGCACCTCGACCACCGTGACTGCCACGCCGAGATCGCGATAAAAGCTCGCGAACTCGATCCCGATGGCACCCGAACCGATCACGAGCAGCGAGGCGGGTAACTCCGAGGGAACCATCGCCTCCTTGTAGCTCCAGATACGCTCCCCGTCGGGCTCGATCCCCGGAAGCGAGCGAGCCCGGGCGCCCGTCGCAAGAATCACGTTCTTTGCCGCCAACACCGCAACCGTCGCACCCGCCTTCTCGACACGAACGCGCCCGCCGCCCGCGAGCACCCCGAAGCCATCAAAGACGGCGACGCCGTTTTTCTTGAGCAGGTGCTTGACGCCCAGCTTCAGGCGCTTCGCAACCTTCCGCGAGCGCGCCACCACCTTCGCGAGATCGATCTTCACCGAACCGATCTCGAAGCCGAAAGCCTCGGCCTCGCGGATCTGGTGCCGCAGCTCCGAAGCGCGCAGCAGCGCCTTGGTCGGGATGCAACCCCAGTTGAGGCAGATTCCGCCGAGATGTTCGCGCTCGACGAGGGCGACCGAGAGACCGAGTTGCCTTGCGCGGATCGCCGCGGGGTAGCCGCCCGGTCCACCGCCGACGACGACGAGGTCGAATTCGCTCGCTTCTGTTTCCGTCACCCGGCCCCCCGTATTCGAAACCGGAGCATAGCGCCGGGACAGCCACCGGATCACGGCGCACGGGTGGTAGGCTCCGGCCATGAGTGAAGTCCGTGGACCGTTCTCCGGTCTCACCGTCATCGATCTGAGTCGGGCCCTCGCCGGTCCCTATTGCACGATGCTGCTGGCCGATCTCGGGGCGCGAGTGATCAAGATCGAGCGCCCGGGGCGCGGCGACGAGGCACGCCAGATCCCTCCCCTGAAGGATGGCCGTTCGGCCTACTTCGATTCGCTAAACCGCGGCAAGCAGAGCCTGGCCCTTGACCTGAAGAGCGACGCGGACCGCGAGATCCTCTTCGAGCTGCTCGCAGATGCCGATTTGCTGGTGGAAAACTTCCGCCCCGGGACCCTTGATCGGCTGGGCCTGGGCTGGGACGACCTGCACCCGCGCTTTCCCCGGCTGATCTACGCCGCGACCTCGGGCTTTGGCCACACGGGGCCCCGAGCCTCGCTCCCCGCTTACGACATCGTGGTCCAGGCGATGGGGGGCCTGATGAGCCTGACCGGCGAGGAAGGCGGCCCGCCCACCCGTGTCGGCACCTCGATTGGCGACATCGCCGCAGGCCTGTTCACGACCATCGGCATTGGGGCTGCGCTCTACGACCGCGAACGCAGCGGGAAGGGCCGGAAGATCGACGTCTCGATGCTCGACAGCCAGGTCGCCCTGCTCGAAAATGCGATCGCCCGCCTGGGTGCCTCGGGAGAGATCCCCGGCCCCATCGGGGCGAGACACCCTTCGATCACGCCCTTCGCCCGCTTCGCCACGGCCGACGGCCCCATCGTCATCGCGGCGGGAAACGACGAACTCTTCGCAAAGCTCTGCCGCGTGCTTCGTCGGAGCGACCTCGCCCGGAACCCCGATTACGCCAGCAACGCCCAGCGCACCGAAAACCAGCAGCGCCTGACGACCGAGATCGAAGCGGCCCTCGCCGTTCGCGGGACCGAGCCCTGGCTGGCGGAGCTGGAGGCCGCCGGGATCCCCTGCGGCCCGATCCAGAACGTGGCCCAGGTGCTGGCCGACCCCCAGGTCCTGGCGCGCAACATGATCGTCGAGACCCGAGACGCTTCTGGGGCCCGCCAGCTCATGGCCGGAAACCCAGTGAAAATCTCGGGTTTTGAGGATCCCACGACCCGCCGAGCCGCCCCGGAACTCGACGCGGACCGCGACTCGCTGCTGGGCAAGGGGGCGAAAGCGGACTGATTCGCCGGGCCCCTACGGGAATCGAGCGCTCCGAAAGGGCGGCGCTGCGCCCCATACAGGCGTGCCGCGAATCGTTGCGCACGAAGTTTTTTTGCCGATTCGAGCATTCGGCCCTTGCACCGTTCCCGGCGCCGCAGTAAATAGCTCGCATCAGCCACGGGGGTGGCTGGGAGCGACCCATTGGAAGCTTGGGTTTCCGAGATTCCGCTCGTAGTCTGGCTCGCGGGTTTTCTCGCGCTTTACATGGCGTGGGGAATCGGCGCGAACGACGTCGCTAACGCCATGGGCACCAGTGTGGGCTCCGGGGCCCTCACCCTGGGCGGTGCCGTCCTCGTTGCCGGCGTGCTCGAGTTCTCCGGGGCGTTTCTGGCGGGGGGCCACGTCACCGACACCGTCCGCAAGGGCATGCTCGACATGGACAAGGTGGCGCTCGCACCCGAGTTGCTCGTCTACGGGATGCTCGCCGCCCTCTCCTCAGCGGGCACCCTGCTCCTGCTCGCGTCGTGGAAGGGCCTGCCGATTTCAACCACGCATTCGATCGTCGGGGCCATCATCGGCTTCGGCTCGGTGGCGTTCGGCATCGAGGCCGTGGCCTGGGGAAAGGTGATCCAGATCGTGCTCTCGTGGATCACGTCGCCGCTGCTCGGCGGCGCCCTGGCCTTCGGGATCTTCCGACTGATCCGCAGCCTGATTCTCAACCAGGAGGATCCCATCGCGAGCGCCCGCACCCGCGGACCCTATTTCTTCTTCGTCGTCTTCTTCGTGATCGGCATGGTCACGCTCTTCAAGGGCCTGAAGAATCTGCACCTCGATTTCGATTTCGCCACCGCCCTCCTGCTCTCCCTGGGCCTCGGGGCCCTCGGCTTTGCGATCGGGAGCGTCTTCGTGAGACGAGTCGCGGCCCAGGTCGCCGCGGGGGAAGACGAAAACCGGCGGACCCGTGGGGTCGAGCGGATCTTCGTCGTGCTGCAGATCCTCACGGCCTGCGCGGTCGCCTTCGCGCACGGCTCCAACGACGTCGCCAACTCGATCGGTCCGCTGGCCGCGATCGTCAACGCCGATGTCGGCATCGACATGGTGAAGCAATCCGCCGTCGCTCCCTGGATGCTGGCCCTCGGTGGCGTCGGCATCGTCTTCGGGCTCGCCACCTGGGGCTACCGGGTGATGGAGACCATTGGCCGCAAGATCACCGAATTGACACCGAGTCGAGGCTTCGCGGCGGAACTCGCCGCGGCGATGACGATCATCGTCGCGTCGCGCCTGGGCATCCCGGTTTCGACCACGCACATTCTCGTGGGAGGGGTGCTCGGCGTGGGCCTGGCCCGGGGCATCGGAGCGCTCGACCTGCGGGTGGTCGGCCAGGTCTTCATATCCTGGGTTGCCACGGTGCCGCTGGCGGCCCTGCTCTCGATCGTTTTCTTCTATCTTCTAAAAGCCCTGCTCGCTCCCTAGGAGACCGACGATGAGCGTGATCGCAAACCTGTTCGGACACTCACCCATTCGGCCCATGCAGCAGCACATGAAGGCGGCGGTCCACTGCGCCCGCGAGGTCCTGCCGTTGGTGGAGGCGATGGTCGAAGGCGATCTGCCGGCGATCAGCGCCTGTCGCGCTCGCATCGATTCTCTCGAGCACCGGGCGGACGAACTCAAGAACGAGATCCGCTCGCACCTGCCCCAGCGACTCTTCATGGCGATGGAGCGCCGCGACCTGCTCGAGATCGGAAGAGCGTCGTGTAGGGAAAGAGTGTAGATCTCGGTGG
>CAJXIC010000023.1 GCA_913054385.1 uncultured Pseudomonadota bacterium | reverse complement strand
CGGCGGCGCGGTCGCCGGCGGGGTGCAGATCACCTCATCCGGGCCGGACAACGAATAACCTGGGCTCCACCCAGCCCACACGAAGAAAGCGAAGGAACTCGTCATGAAGAAAATCGAAGCGATCATCAAGCCCTTCAAGCTCGATGATGCGAAGGAGGCGCTCACGGCGGCTGGGATCCAGGGGATCACGGTGAGCGAGATCAAGGGATTCGGCCGCCAGAAGGGCCACACGGAGATCTACCGCGGGGCGGAATACGAAGTCGACTTCCTGCCGAAGCTCAAACTCGAGATCGTCGTCGTCGACGAACTCGCCGACAAGGTGGAACAGGTCCTCGCCGAGGCCTGCCACACCGGTAAGATCGGCGACGGCAAGATCTTCATCAGCGAGGTCTCTGACGCCGTGCGCATCCGAACCGGTGAGCGCGGAGATGCGGCGGTCACCAGCTGACCCACGCCCGCCTTTCGGGCTGAACGATCGAGACGCCGGCGGGTTCGACCCGTCGGCGTTTCGTTTTAGAGGCAGCCGGGACGTGCTGGCTTCTGTCGTTCTCGAGCCTGCGAGCGGGAGCGCCCCCGCTTAGGCCCTGTGAGCCCGGCGAAGCATCCGGTAGAGGCGCCGTTCGGAGCCGGGCAGCGCTGCGGCTTCCTCGATCTCGAAGTACACCGAGAAGGCCCGCTCGAAACCTTCACGCTGGTACTCCGGGAAGATGTCGGGGCGCGTCGCCAGCAACGTCTCGACGCGGGGATCGCCCTTGGGCACGAACTCGATCACGAGCCGGGGGGACAGCAGCGCCAGAAACTCGGCGATGCGCTCGAGCGGCAGGTTGTTCGAGATCGCCAGGTGGTGCACCAGGGCCAGGGCGAGAACACAATCGGGCCCGGCCCGCTCCACCAAACTCGCACGCTCGCGGTGCGCGAAGCCCTGGGCGGGCGACGGATTGCAGAGGTCGATCCGCAGTGGCAGGAGTGCGGTCTCGCCGGCTTCGCGCACGCGCCTATAGTTTCGCTCGACGGCGCCGGGATCGACGTCGAAGGCCACCACCCGGGCGCCCGCCTCGCAGGCAATGCGCGAGAAGTCGCCGGTATTCGCCCCGAGATCCCAGACACGGTGCGGCGCCATCTCACCAAGCCAGCGCGCCACCACGGCCTTCTTCTCCTCCAGCCCTCCGTCGCCATAGCTGCCTTCCGCATCGTAATCCGACCACTCGCTGCCACCCGGCTCGAAACGCAGCTTCCGCACCCCGGCTTCGAGCGAGGCGAGAATGTTGCCAAGGCCCGTCTTCGAAACGCGCGTCGCGCTAGCAGGCGCCGCGCCTCCTGCATGACGCCGCTGCGAACGGGCGTGCAACTTCAGGTTCATCCACAGGGACAGCCGCAGCCAGGCGCGCATCGGCAGCAACTCGGCGGCGAGGTCGAGCGGGATGCCATCGAGGTGCAGGCGCGACCATTCGCCGAGGCGCACGTCGCGGTAGTGCATCAACGCAAGCGGCGCGAGGAAGTGCTGGCAGAACTGCCGGTAGGCCACCCACGGTTCGCCCTCGCGGTAGCGCTCGAAGGAAAGCGTGTCGATCAGCACGGGCTTCCCCCGGTGAAACTGGATGTTGTACGCGTTGGCATCCTTGAGGCTCAGGCCGCGGGCCAGCGCCCGGCGCTGGATCTCGAGGGTCGCAAGCGCCGCGTCGCGCAGTTGGCCGAAACACCACTCGTAGGGGTAGGAGATGAACTCCACCGCCTCGGGCCGCAGCGTTTTCGCGTGGTCCGGGGCCGCATCCGCCGGAGCCGGGACCTCCTCGTGCCGGATCAGCAGCGCAGCCTTGACCAACTCGGCGTACAGCCCGGAATCCATCAGCGCCTGGTAGTCGGGGCTGCCGACGTCGTTCACCTGGCGGTAGACGACACCCGCGTGCCGGTACACGAAACCCGCCGGATCGCGAAACGACCCGCCGAGGACGTCAGCCATCGTCGCCTGGGGTGTCCCCCCCGGACCCGCCCCCAGCGCCCCGCGAAAGGCCGAGGAGGGACTTCACCTTCTCCCAGTAGGTTCGGAGCGCCACGGCGATCCCCGCCACCAGGGCCACCAGCGCCTGGATCAGGAAGCTGCCCGATCCCGGATCGAGGTAGGCAAGGCGCACGGGATCCGCCGGCGCGGGGCCCGCCAGGACAGCGACGGCCAGCAGCCCGAGACACCCAAAGACCCAACCGAAACGCTCCGGCGCAACCGGATCGCTCCCACTGCATGAGGCCCTTCGCCCCGGCCGAACGTGCTGCTCTCGCCCCACCACCCCATCTTAGGTCCACAGCGGCGCACCAACAAACGCTGGCTCAGGCGACGAAGCTGCCATGATCCTTCCAGTAGGGCTCGCGCAGCACCCGTTTCAGGATCTTTCCCGAACCCGTGCGCGGGATCTCGGAGACGAAAGAGACCGAACGCGGGATCTTGTAGCTCGCCAGATGCTCGCGCGCGTAAGCGATCACGTCCCCTTCCGAGACGGGCTGCGCCTCGCGGTGCACCACGACGGCGTGAACACTCTCGCCCCAGTCTTCGCTGGGAATCCCGAAGACCGCCACGTCGATGATCGCCGGGTGGCGCTCGAGGGCCCCCTCGATTTCGGCGGGGTAGATGTTCATCCCCCCCGAAATGATCATGTCCTTCTTGCGATCGCAGATGAAGACGAAGCCCTCTTCGTCGATATAGGCGACGTCGCCGACGGTGTGAAAGGGACCGCGCTTGTCTTCCTGGTATTTCTCGTCGGCCTTGTAGTAGGTAGTGAAGACGCTGCGGCTGCGCGCGAAGAGTTCGCCCGGAACGTTCGGCTCGGTGACCCGGTTGCCGTCGTCGTCAAAGAGCGCCAACTCGACGAAGGGCGAAGCCTGTCCGCAGGATCCGGGCTTGCGGCGCTGGTCCTTCGGCAGCATCACCGTGTTCACTCCGAGTTCGGTCGATCCGTAGACCTCGAAGAGCGACTCCTCGGGGAAGTCGGCGAGGTAGGCCTCCTTCAGGGCGAAGCTCCACGGCGCCGCATTCGCCACCATCCGCTGCATCGTGCTGCGGTCGTAGCGCGCCTTCACCTCGTCCGGGAGGTTGCACACCAAACGGATCGGCGTCGGCGCCGAGAAGGTGCTGGTCACCTGGTAGCGATCGACCAGCCGTAGCCAGTCCTCGGGGTTGAACTTCCGCTGCAGGATCACCGTGTTGCCGAGTGCCTGGGCCAGCGCCATGAAACCCGACGGCCCCGAGTGGTAGAGCGGCCCGGTGGTCAAGTAGATGTCGTCGGGCTGGTAGCCGATCAAGGTCATCAGCGCGGCCATCTGCTCGGGATCCCCGCTGCCATGACGCAGCGCTCCCTTTGGCTTACCGGTCGTGCCCGAGGTGTAGATCATGGTCGCGGCGGTGGTGTCGGCCTCCGCCGGGTCGGGGGGCGTCGTCGGCAACCCCTCGACGACTGCGTCGAGCGCCCGGGCCCCCGAGCACACGGCTGCATCGCCGTCGAAGACCCAGCGGGTGTGCACCTTGGGCGTTTTCGGTGCGATGCGATCGATCAGTTCGCCGAACTCGGCATCGACCGCCACCAGCGCGGCGTCGCAGTTGTCGACGACGTAGGCCGCCTCGTCGGGCGTGAGCCGGTAGTTCAGCGGCACCGCGGTGAGCTGCGCCTTGCGCGCGGCGTGCATCAGGGCGACCACGCGCAGGGAGTTCTGTCCGCACCACACCATCTTGTCGCCGGGGCGTAGCCCCGCCGCCCGCAACGCGTGCGCCAGGCGGTTCGCCTCGGCTTCGAAGTCGGCGAAGTTCACCTTCACAACGTCGCCGCTCGGGCGATCGTCGATCAGCGCGATCTTTTCGGGCTGGGCTTCGGCCAGCCCCGTGAGCAGGTCTGCAGGCGGACTCATCGCGGGATCTCCTTCGAGGGCGGCGCGGGTCAGTCGCGAAGCCCTTCGGGCTTCTCGATGTGTTCTTTGATGCTCGACATGGCCAGGCCCCCGTAAAGCCCGTCTTCCATGCGCTCGTCGTAGCTGTACTGCATCTCGAAGACCGTCACGCCGTCGTGACGCGGCTTGAGGCGTCCCATCACGGCGAACATCGAGCAGGTCCCGTATTCCCAGAGATGGTGATAGCCGGCTTCGAGGCCCACCGATCCGAGGTTCGCAACGAAGAGCGACGTAAAGAGCGGATCGTCGTCGATCATCTTCTTCGGGAGTGCGCCGATGCGGTTGACGAACATGAGCAACTTCACCGTCGCCATCGTGACGAACGGGGGCAGTCGGCTGGCGAGGCTCATTTCCTTGTCGCTGGTAGTCCGGAGACCGCCCCTGCGCGAGCGAATGTTCCCCAGGATCGAATCGACCATCCCGTCGAGGTCTTCGCCCTCGGAAAACTCGCGCTTGATGGTGAGTAGCGGCGAGCCCGGAAGAATCTCTTGTTTCGCGGCGAAGGTGAGCCAGACTCCATCGCGCTGCCACAGGCGCCCGCCAGCGACGAAACGATTGATGCCGGGATACTCGTGCAGGGCCTTTGCAATCGCTCGGAGCACCAGGTGAAAGAGCGTGATGCAGTGGTCGGGCTCACGCCCCCGGTTGTACTCCTCGACGAACTTCAGCGCGGCTTCGGCTTCGACCTCCTGGGTGTAGAGCACCAGCGAGTCGTTGCGGCGCGGCGAGATAAAGGGCATGAAGCGCCGCACCGTCGGCAGCCCCTCGACCCTTTTGGCATCCGGTCTCGATCCGAACATGCGCTTCCTCTTCTGTCCGACACAATCGTCGGCCTACGGATTCTCGGGGTTTCGGGCGGGTCGCGCCATGCACCAGAGCGGCACCCCCAGCAGTTGGATTTCGTTCTCCACCGCGAACCCTTCGCGTTCGTAGAAGACACAATTCGATTCGACATCGGTTTCGAGGTAGATCGCCGCCGGCTCCCGGTCGACCTGGGACAGCCAGTGCCGCAGCAGTTCGCTCCCGAGCCCGCGCGCCTGGAGGCTCGGCTCGACACCGAGCAGCGAGAGGTACCAATGGGGACCCTCGGGATGCACCGCCTCGAGCGCCCGCGAGACCTCACCCCAGCGCCGAACCACGCGGGGACCCTGCCCGAGGAGATAGCGGAGCAGCCGGAGCGGGCCCGGCGACGGCAGCGGAAAGACACCGGGGGGGGCGGCGACCAGCGCCGCACTGAGCGCCTTCGGGCCCCCGGGCTGGTCGCGACCGAGCAGGCTCGCCCTTCCGTCTGCCGACCGGAGCAACATCTCCATTCCGCGGCGATTGCAGCGCAGGCGCCGTTCGGGGCTGCCCTCGATCACTGCGCAGGTGAGCGGCGTATCACGAAACGCGCGGGCCAGGACCTCTACGGTCGCGGCGATGTCACGATGGGCGAGCGCGCGAATCGGGGCCGGCGCGGGCGGTTCGGCCTTGCTGCGAAGCGAAGCTTTAGGGGCGGGGGGCGAGACCGGCACGCGCAGAGACTACCGGCTGGGCACGGACCGCGGCGAGCGGAGGGCTGTTATTCTTTGGCGCGTCACGCCACCCACCCACTCCGAGAATTTCCATGACCCGGAACCAGGAACTCCTCGACCAGGCCGAAGCCGTCCTGGTGGCGAACTATCGCCCTCTGCCCATCACCCTGGTCCGGGGCGAGGGTTGCCACCTCTTCGACGCCGACGGAGCGCGCTACCTCGACCTGATGGGCGGGATCGCTACAGCGGCCCTCGGGCACTGCCACCCGAAGGTGACCGCCGCCCTCGAAGAGCAGGCGCGAAAACTCTGGCACGTCTCGAACCTCTTTGGCAGCGAACCGAAGATTCGGCTGGCGGAACAGTTGGTCGCAAATTGCTTCGCGGATCGCGTCTTTTTCTGCAATTCCGGCGCCGAGGCCAACGAAGCCGCGCTGAAGTGTGCGCGGCGCTTCCACGCCGAGCGCGGGGATCCGCGGCCGGAGTTCGTCGCATTCGACGGCAGCTTCCACGGGCGCACGCTCTTCACCGTGAGCGCCACCGGGCAACCCGCTTACTGGAAGGGCTTCGAGCCGGTGGTTTCGGGTTTCCGCTTCGCGCCCTTTGGCGACCTCGACGCCGTCCGCGAGCAGGTGTCGGAGCGCACGGCAGCGATCCTCGTCGAGCCGGTACAGGGCGAAAGCGGCGTATGGCCCGCCCCGCCTGGCTTCCTCGCGGGCCTGCGCGAAATCGCCGACGCCAGCGGTGCGCTGCTGATCTTCGACGAAGTGCAGTGCGGCATGGGGCGGATGGGAACGCTCTTCGCCCACGAGCACGAGGGCGTGAGCCCCGACCTGATGACGCTGGCAAAGGCCCTGGGCAACGGGATACCGATTGGAGCGCTATGCGCGACCGAGGCCTGTGCCGAGATCCTGGTCCCCGGAAGCCACGCCTCGACCTTCGGCGGAAACCCGCTCGCCTGCGCCGCGGCCAGCGCCGTAATGACCGAACTCGTCGAGGGCGGCGTGCTCGAACAGTCGCGACAGGCCGGTGCGCACCTCGAGGCGAAACTCGACGCTCTCGCGGCTTCCCTCGGCGATCGCGTGGTCGAGGTTCGGGGGCGCGGCCTGCTCCGCGCCATCGAATGCGCCGGCCCGGTAGCCGCGGTGATCGAAGGCTGCCTGCGGGCGGGCGTCCTGGTGATCAGCGCCGGCGAAAGCGTCGTGCGTCTGGCCCCACCGCTCATCATCGGCGAGGCGGAAATCGACACGGGGATCGGCGTGCTCGAGGGGGCGATTCGCGAAGCTCTCGGCTAGGGGGCCGCGCCCGCAGTTCGCCGGCGCATCCCCGCTGCGCGCTATTCGCCCTTCCACTCCGGGCTTCGCTTCTGCGCGAAGGCCATCGGCCCCTCGACGAAATCTTTCGACTTGAGCATCGCGTAGAGCTCGGTGTAACGCTGGGACATGGCGTCCTCGATCGAGCCGCTCTGCATCCCGTCCATCGCACACTGCTTGCTGGTGCGAACCGATAGCGGTGCGCACTCGAGGATCAGGTCTGCCCAGCGCCGGGCGCTTTCCATCAATTTCTCCGCCGGCACCACCTCGTTCACGAAGCCGAGCCGCTGTCCCTCTTCGGCGGAAACCCTGCGTCCGGTGAGCAGCATCCCCATCGCATTCTTCAGCCCGATCTGTCGCGGCAAGCGGTGCATCCCGCCGGCCAACGCGGCCAGCCCGACACGCGGCTCGGGCAGTGCGAAGATCGCCGAATCTGCGGCCACCAGGATGTCGCAGGCCAGCGCGATCTCGAAGCCGCCGCCCATCGCGACCCCGTTCACCGCGGCGATCAAGGGCTTGTAGTTGTCGTAGCGCGAGGTGAGCCCCGCGAAGCCCGTGGGCGGCATGCCGACGCCACCGCCGCTCTTGGCCTGGTACTTGAGATCGTTGCCCGCCGAGAAGGCGCGATCGCCGGTGCCCGTAATGATCGCGACCCACTGATCGGGATCCGCGCAGAAATCGTTGAAGATCTCCTCGAGTTCAAAATTTGCCGGCGGGTGCAGCGCGTTCATCACTTCCGGGCGATCAATCGTCACGATGAGCAGGCGCCCGTCGCGCTCGGCCTTGCAGAATTCCATGGGGACTCCCGTCTTCAGCTCGCCCGGCGGCTTTGTACCGCCTCGGCGAGTTCGAAGAGAAGCGGTCGCGTCTCGTCCCAGGCGAGGCAGGCGTCGGTGATGCTCTGCCCGTAGCGAAGAGTTTCGACCTTCGTGTGGTCCTGGCTGCCGCTCTCGAGGAAGCTCTCGAGCATCACGCCGAAGACCCCATCGCTTCCGCCCGCGATCTGCTCGGCCACGGCCTTCAGCACCGCGGGCTGGCGAGCCGGATCCTTGCCGCTGTTGGCATGGCTGCAATCGATCATCACACGCGGCGGCAGCTGATGGCCGCGCAGGCTCTCGGCGACCTTTGCCACGGAATCCGGCGAGAAGTTCGGCCCGCTGTTGCCACCGCGCAGGATCACATGGCAGTCGCCATTGCCGGTGGTCTCGACGATGGCCGCGACCCCCTGCTTGGTCACCGAGAGAAACTGGTGCGGGTGGGCGCTCGAGCGAACGGCATCGATCGCGATCTGCACCGTTCCGTCGGTGCCATTCTTGAAGCCCACCGGCATCGAAAGGCCCGAAGCGAGTTCGCGGTGGACCTGGCTCTCGGAAGTACGCGCACCGATCGCGCCCCAGGAAACCAGGTCAGCGATGCACTGCGGCGTGATCGGATCGAGAAACTCGGTACCCGCCGGAAGGCCCATCTCGGCCACGTCGAGCAGCAACTTCCGGGCGATCCGCGTCCCCTCGTTGATCGCGAAGCTGCCGTCCAGGTGGGGATCGTTGATCAGGCCCTTCCAGCCCACGGTGGTGCGCGGCTTCTCGAAGTAGACCCGCATCACCACGCAGACCGCGTCCTCGACTTCGCGCGCCGCCTCGGCAAGCCGACCGGCGTAATCGATGGCGGCCCCGGCGTCGTGGATCGAGCAGGGGCCTACCACCGCAAGGGCTCGATCGTCATCGCCCCGCAAAATCGCCGCCGCGGACTCGCGCCCGTTCTCGACCGCGATCGAAGCGGCCTCGCTGACCGGCAATTCTTCCATCAGGATTGCCGGCGGCAGCAGCGGCCGCATCCGCGTGATGCGAAGATCATCGGTGGGGTGAATCATGCCGGGGGGTCCTTCGGATGGAGCCCTATTGAGTAACGCGTGTGCCCCTCGCGCGCACGGACCGGCGACGACGACGGGAGCACGGGCGGAGGGCCGTACCGAAAGGCGCCACGACAGCCCTCAGCGATCGACCACCAGCACTTCGATCCGTCCCCGCGGCCCGACGTACCACGATGCGACCCAGCTGGTGACGCTCACCACCGCCGAGCCGAGCAGCGCCGAGGAAAACCCGCCGAGATGGAAGCCATCGAGAAGCCAGGCCACCAGGGTCAGCATCGCCGCGTTGATCACCCACAAAAAGAGCCCCAGGCTGAGGACCGTGATGGGTAGCGTCAGCAGCACCAGCAGCGGACGCACGAAGGCGTTCACCAGGCCCAGGAGCAACGCCGCCAGCAGCAGGGTCAGGGGCGACGTGAAATAGAGGCTCGAAATCAGCCCCTCGGCGAGGGCCAACCCGAGTGCAGTGATGGCCAGTCGGATCCAGAATCCAAGCATCGAAATCCTCCGCGCCAAAGAAGGATACGAGAAGGGTCGCGCCGGGTCGACGTGCTGCGCGGCGGCAGCACCTGGGGTGGAGTAGGTTCGAAGCGCGCACCTCGAGCCCGACCCCCACAAGCATGGAACCCGGCCAACGTGGAACCCAGCCGCGAAGAACGCGATCGGCAGGCCCTCGGTCCACCGATTTTCCCCGAACCCGCACGCGCCGAGGACGCCCCGGGCGCGCGCACGCTTCACGAGGAATCGGTTCGCTCGTGGCGGGAACACGGCTACGCGCTGGTGGACGGCGTATTTCCCGCGGACCTGATCGAACGTGCGCGCGCGGAGAGCGCGGCGCCCTTCCCCACGCCGGGAAGTGCTGCAGCCGAGGCGGTCACCGACTTCGGCAGCCTGGGCCTGATGGAGTTCCCGACCCGGAGTCGCGCGGTCAACGAAATCACCCTCCATCCGCGCCTGCTCGACGCGACTTCGCAACTCCTGGGCGTTCCGATTCGCGACCTGCGCCTCACCCAGAGCGAGGTGTGGCCAAAGTACGGACGCACCGGGAAGGCGGGGGGGAACCTCGACAACTACGACCAGCGCATCCACATCGATTATCCGAACCACTCGCTCACCCACCCCGCCGCCTTCGAAACCCCCGAAAGCGTCGCCCTCCTCGTCTACTTCGACGACATCGAAGAGGTCGGCGGGGCGACCCAGATCGTGCCGCGCTCGGGTCCGGGCGATCCCGCCTACGCCGGGCCACTGATCCGCAGCCCCGGCATCGGCGGAATCGATTTTGTGAACGATCGCGAGGGGGCCGAGGCCGCCTTGCGCGAGAGCCACCCCGAGATCGCTGTCTGGCGGGAAGAGAACCTCTACGCCCGGGCCCGCTCGGTCCGCTTCCGTCCGGGCACCACCCTCTTCTACCGCCACGACGTCTGGCACCGCGGCACCCCGATCGCAGCCGGTGCCTTGCGCATCGTTCAGAATATTTCGTTCAAGCGCGCCGACTGCGAGTGGATCAGCATCGTCCACCGCGGCTGGGCGTGGTCCCTCTACGATCCATCGAGGCACCTGGTGGAGATGATCGCAAAGAGTCGTGTCGATCAGCGCTGCGTGCTCGGCTTTCCCGCGCCGGGCAGCGCATACTGGACGCGCGCCACCCTCGACGCAGTCGCGGCACGCTTCGGCCGGGAGGGGATGGACCTTTCCCCCTACGAAGAAGCCCTCGCCTCGAAACCCTCGACAGCGACGCCGGCGCTTGCGCAATTGCATGACGAGAACGCGCGCCTGCGCTCGGAACTCCACCAACTTCGGGCGTCGAGAGGGCAGCCGGCGACCGACTGACGGGCCACGACGCCGGGGGCGGCGCTTCCCGCTATCGTCGGGGACCGCGTGTTTTTCTACTTCGATTTCGAGACCTACTTTCGCATGGTCCGTCTGGCCTTCGCCGAGACGAATCCGAAGGCGCGGCGGCGCCTCTTCTGGACGCTCTTTGTCGGGCTTCCGCTGATCACCGGCTTCACGGCCCTCTGCTTCTTCCTCGACCGAATCCTGTTTCCGGGGCTCTGGCGGGTCCGCATCGAGAAGCCGGTCTTCCTCGTGGGACACGCGCGCAGCGGAACCACCCTGCTCCACCGCCTGATGGCCCGCGACGAAGAACGCTTCAGCTATTTCCGACTCTACGAGCTGTTCTTTCCGTCGCTCTTGCAGAAGAAGATCATCCGTGCCGTCGCCTCCCTCGATGCCCGCTCGGGCGGGCGCATCGAAAAGCGCCTGCGCGCCTGGGAGGAGCGCACCTTCGGCAAGACCAACGACGTGCACCGCATGGGTCTCACCCTCGCCGAAGAAGACGACTTCGTGTTCACGCTCTCGTGTGCCTCGGGCTACTGGATCGTGCTGCTCCCCTACATGGGAAAGCTCGACTTCTACCACGTCGACGCGCGCCCTTTGCGAAAGCGCCGCCGGTTGATGCGCTTCTACGGCGAATGCATCAAACGGCAGCTCTACCTGAATGGCCCCTCGAAGCAGCATCTCTCGAAGAATCCGAATTTCTGCGGCCGCGTCGGTTCGCTGATCGAAGCCTTTCCCGATTGCCGCATCGTCTACCTCGCGCGGAATCCCGAGGAGACGATCCCGAGCCTGCTCAAGCTGATGCGGGTGAGCTGGCGCATGCGCGGCTTTGACGACGCGGAAATGCAGCACTCGCTAAAGATCCTCGCGAAACAATCCTACGAGAGCTACACGGCGCCCCTCGACGTGCTCGCCCGAAACCCCGGAACGAAGCACGCGGTGGTCGACTACCGCGAGTTGGTGGCTTCGCCGCGAGAGACCGTGATGCAGGTCTATGCCGACCTCGGCTTTGAAATCGACGCCGCCTTCGACGCGGCGCTCGAGCAGGTTGCCAAACGGAGCGGCCAACACGAGACGACCCACCGCTACAGCCTCGACGAATTCGGGCTGGACGCCGACGAAATCCAGCGCGAACTGGCACCGCTCTTCGAACGTTTCGACTGGCCGCGCGGTGGGACGGAGAACCGAGGTTGACGCCCGCGACGACACTCGAATGCGAGGGCCGCATCGCGCTCGTCACGGGAGCCAGCCGCGGCATCGGCGCCGCCATCGCCGAACGCCTGGCCTCCGCCGGAGCCCAGGTGGGGATCTGCGCCCGCAGCCTCGACCGCTCACCGGAGGGGATGCGCGGAACCCTCGAAGAATGCGCCGGGCGGATCGAGGCGCGCGGCGGACGCGCGCGGGCCTTCGTTGCCGACATCGCCAAGGCGGAAGATCGCGAGCGATTGATGACGGAGTGCGAGCGCGACCTCGGCCCGGTCGACATCCTGGTGAACAACGCCGCCTTCGGCCCCTATCGGCCGTCGACCGAGTTCAGCGCGCGAACCTTCGCGCTCACACTCGAAGTCAACGTGCGCGCGGCGATGCACCTCTCCTCGCTGGCGCTACCCGGCATGTGCGAACGCGGTCGGGGCTGGATCGTGAACATTTCCTCGGCGACGGCGAAGCACCCGCAGGGCCCTCCCTACAACGACTGGGAACGTGTGGGCGGACATCACCTCTACGCAGCGTCGAAGGCGGCCCTCGACCGCATCAGCACCGGCATGGCCGCGGAATTTCACCACCGGGGCGTCGCGATCAACGCGTTGGCACCCGTGGCCGCCGTGATCACCCCGGGCGTCGAGGCTCTCGGGATCGGCGCCTTCATCGACGACTCGATGGTGGAGCCCGTCGAAGCCATGGCCGAGGCGGCCCTCCTGCTTGCCCATTGCGACCCGCAAGCACTCACTGGGCGTGTCCACTACAGCCTCGAACTCCTCGAAGAATTTGAGCGCACGCCCCGGAACCTCGACGGCTCCTCGCGCTAGCGAAAACAGGGACGTCCGAAAACAGGGACGGGTTTTCTTTTTTTCCTTTTGTCTTTTTCAGTTGGTGAGCGGCGTACAGGGCGATTCGCGCGCCGAAAAAGAAAAAAGGAAAAAAAGAAAACCCGTCCCTGTTTTCGGACGTCCCTGTTTTCGGAAAACCCGTCCCCGTTTTCGCGCTCAGTGTCGCCGTAGCCGCCAGTAGGCGAAGACCCCGATGCCGGTAACGACTGGCACGAGTCCGAGCCACAGGTACTGCTCCACCAGGCCCGCGAGGATCGCCGTGCCTGCGAGGACGATGCCGACGAGGCAGAAGCGCCAGTCGCCGTGGACCCCCACCAGGAAGGTCGAGAGCGCGAGCAGTACCAGCGAGACCAGCCCCAGGTCGGCGTTGTTGAGGCGACCGGCATCCGCCAGCAGGAAGAGCAGCCAGAGCGCCCCAGCGAGGCCCCC
>CAJXIC010000022.1 GCA_913054385.1 uncultured Pseudomonadota bacterium | reverse complement strand
CCGCCTTTCGCGCCGGGCCGGTGCTGGTATCCTCGGCCGCCGATGATTCTCTACGTCACCGCCGGACTTTTTCTTTCGTTCTTGGCAATCCCGCTGCTGGGCTGGTTGCTCGCGCTTCCCGGCCGCAGACGCTCCCTGGAGGCGCTGGCAACTCGCAGGCTGGATGCCGCGGTGCCCGCCAAAGCGAAGCCGGCCCCCCCGGTGCCCGCGTCGCTGCGGGAGCGGCTGCGCGAAACGCAGGAAGCGCTGGTCGGGCGCCTCTCGGTGCTGTTGCGCGGACGTTCGCTCGACGCGGCCCTGCTCGACGATCTCGAGGCGCTGCTCTTCACCGCAGACCTCGGTGTCGCGACGGCTTCGAATCTGCTCGAAACGGTTCGAAGCGAGGCCAGCGGCGCATCCGCCGAGCGGGTTCGCCAGGTGCTGCGCGAAGCGATTCTCGAAAAGCTGCGCAAGGTCGAGCCCGAAGGGCCGCCGCTGGCTCTGCCGACCTCCCCTTTCGTGGTCCTGGTGATCGGGGTCAACGGTTCGGGAAAGACGACCACCATCGGCAAGCTCGCGGCTCGCTACCGCGCCGCGGGTCATTCTGTGCTGTTGGGTGCAGCGGACACCTACCGCGCCGCGGCGGCCGAACAACTCGAAGTCTGGGCGCAGCGCGCCGACTGCGAGTTGGTGAGGGGTGCAGCGGGCGGCGATCCCGCCGCGGTTGCCTTTGATACCGTCAAGGCGGCGGTGGCCCGGGGCACCGACGTGGTCTTGATCGATACCGCGGGCCGGCTCCAGACCCGCGGCGACCTGATGGCGGAACTGGGGAAGATCTCCCGGGTGCTCGGGCGCGAGATCGAAGGCGCTCCCCACGAGACGCTGCTGGTGCTCGACTCGAATACCGGCCAGAACGCGATCTCGCAGGCCAGGCTCTTCGCCGAGGCCACCCCGATCACGGCGCTCGCCCTCACGAAGCTAGACGGCACCGCCAAGGGCGGAGTGCTCGTTGGGTTGGCGGACGAGTTCGGGATTCCGGTTCGCTACGTCGGGATCGGGGAGAGCGTCGAGGACCTGCGCGATTTCTCCGCCGAAGAATTCGTCGAGGCCTTGTTCTGGACCGACGCGTCAACCGACGAAAGCCCGAAGGCGGACGGGGCCGCGCAATGAGCCGCTATGTAATGGCCCTCGACCAGGGGACGACCTCTTCGCGCGCGCTGCTCTTCGATGAGGCGGGCCGCGTGGCGGCGCTTTCGCAACGCGAATTTCCGCAACACTTTCGCCAGCCCGGCTGGGTCGAGCACGACGCCGAGGAAATTTGGGAGAGCCAGTTGGCCGCCGCGCGCGAAGCGTTGAGCGCGGCGGGCGCCAGGGCCTGCGATATCGCGGCGATCGGCATCACCAACCAGCGCGAGACCACTGTCGTCTGGGACCGGGCCAGCGGCGAGGCGATTCATCCCGCGATCGTCTGGCAGTCGCGCCAGACCACGGCGATCTGTGACGCGTTGCGGGCGCGCGGTCTCGAAGAAGAGGTGCGCAGTCGAACCGGGCTTCTGATCGACGCCTACTTCTCGGCCACGAAGGTGCGGTTCATCCTCGACGCGGTGCCCGGCGCCCAGGAGCGGGCGGAACGCGGGGAACTCTGCTTCGGCACCGTCGATACCTGGCTTCTGTCGCGGCTGACCTGCGGGCGCGTCCACAAGACGGAATATTCGAACGCCGCCCGCACGATGCTCTTCAATATCTTCGACGGCGAATGGGACGAGTGGCTGCTGCGTGAGCTCCGCATCCCGCGAGAGATGCTCCCGGAGGTGCAGGGCAGTTCTTCGGATTTCGGCGACGTCGACCCCGAATGGTTCGGTGCTTCGATTCCGGTGGCCGGGATCGCCGGCGATCAGCAAGCAGCGCTCTATGGTCAGGGCTGTGTCGAGCCCGGGATGGCGAAGAACACCTATGGCACCGGCTGCTTCCTGTTGATGAACACCGGAAGCGAGGCGCCGCGTTCGGAGAACGGCCTGATCACGACGCTGGCCGCGGGCCTGGGTGGCGGCCTCGAATACGCCCTCGAGGGAAGCATCTTCGTGGCGGGGGCTGCCGTGCAGTGGCTTCGAGATTCGCTCGGCCTGGTAACGGATGCGGCCGAGACCGAGGTCGCTGCAGGGCGGGTCGAAGATACCGGCGGGGTGTACCTGGTTCCGGCCTTCGTCGGCCTCGGAGCTCCCTACTGGGATGATCGCGCTCGCGGGATTCTCGTCGGCCTGACGCGCGGGACCACCCGCGACCACCTGATTCGCGCGACCCTCGAAGCGATCGCCTACCAGACCCGCGACGTGGTCGGTTGTATCGCCGCCGACTCGGGAATCTCGATGCAGGCGCTGCGCGTCGATGGCGGTGCCTGCCAGAACGATTTCCTGATGCAGTTCCAGGCGGACGTGCTCGGGTTCGAGGTCGAGCGCCCGGCGCTCCTCGAAGTCACCGCGCTCGGGGCCGCGCTGCTCGCGGGAATCCGCGTCGGGTTCTTCGGCGACCGCGGGGAGATCGAGGCCGTGGGCGAGATCGAAACCTTCTCGCCGAGGATTTCCGAAGACCGGCGCGAGACGCTCTACGCGGGCTGGCAGCGCGCCGTTGAACGTTCGCGGCATTGGATCGAGGATTGAAGGTGCCCGGGCGCCGTCCGCTCCCCTCGCAACAGGGTTCGCCGCTGGTGATTGCACACCGCGGCGCCTCGGCAGAGCGCCCCGAAAACACGCTGTCGGCCTACGCGCTGGCCGTCGAGTACAAGGCCGACATGATCGAGATCGACCTGCATCGCTGTCGCGATGGGGCGATCGCCATCTCGCACGACGCAGATCTGGAGCGTTTCGGAAGCCGCGGCGAGATCCGCGATTTCGACCTCGAGGACCTCCGGGATCTCGATGCGGGCGACGGACAGTCGATGCCAACCCTCGAGGAGGTGCTCGACGCCTTTGGAGCCAAGATCCCTTTCAACCTCGAGATCAAGTACTCCCGGACGGGAGCCTACGAGGGGATCGAAGCGCGTAGCCTCGAGGCGGTGCAGGCGAGGGGCCTCGAGGAGGCAACGCTTTTCTCTTCGTTTTTTGACCCCGTGCTGCGGGAATTCCGTCGCCTCTCGCCGGCCGCGCGCACGGCCTTGTTGCTCTCCCCGCAGTGGCCTCGCGATCCGGTGGATCGGGCCCTTGCGGTCGGAGCTGAGGCAATAAACCCCCATTCAAGCGTGGTCGACGCCGGCTTGGTCGAAGCGGCGCACGCGGCCGGCCTGGCGGTCTACGTTTTCACCGTCGACGCCGCAGACGAAATGCGGCGAATGCTCGATTTCGGCGTCGACGGACTCTTCACGAACCGGCCGGATCGCATGCGCGCGTTGCTCGCGGGCGATCCGCTTCCTTGACAGTCGAAATTCCTTCGATTAGGGTCAAAAGCCCGAAAAATCAGTTCGAACGCGCCCTTAGGGCAAGACCGCCCCGGGCCTGATCGGGAGCACCACAGGTTGGCGACGGCCGTCGGCGCGCCGGCCCCGGGCTCTATGCAAAGGCCCGAGCGCGCGAATCGTAGACCGTTGGAGCCGTCCCTCTTCCCCCTGCCCGTACGACCGAGGGGCCCCTGGACCCAGGATGAATCGAAGCACACGACCCCCGAAGCAGGGCCTCTACGCCCCCGCCCTGGAGCACGACGCCTGCGGTGTCGGCTTCGTCGCCAACATCAACGGGGACGTCTCGCATCAACTGGTGCACGACGGCATCGAAATGCTCGTCAATCTCGAGCACCGCGGCGCCTGCGGCTGCGATCCGGAGAGCGGCGATGGCGCTGGAGTGCTGATCCAGCTGCCGGACGGGTTTCTGCGCTCGGTGTGCTCTCCACTCGGCATCGAACTGCCGGAAGCCGGCGCCTACGCCTCGGGCATGGTCTTTCAGTCCGCTGACCCCGGCGAGGCTTCGTGGCAGCAGGAATGCTTCGAAGGCTGCGTGACCGAGGAGGGACAGGTCGTTCTCGGTTGGCGCGACGTTCCCGTGGACCCGATGGCCATCGGTTGGCAGGCGCGGGAGGCGATGCCGCGCATCCGGCAGGTCTTCATCGGCCGGGCGAAGGGCCTCACGGCCGACGATTTCGAGCGGAAGCTCTATGTGATCCGGCGCGTTTTCGAGAATCGCATCGGCCAGCGCGGCAGCTTTGGCTACGTGCCGAGTCTCTCGAGTCGGACCTTCGTTTTTACCGGGATGCTGATCTCGAGACAGCTCGAGGGTTTCTTCCCGGATCTCTGCGATCCGCGGCTCGAGTCGGCGCTGGCACTGGTCCACTCCCGCTACAGCACCAACACCTTTGGCGCCTGGGATCTCGCCCAGCCTTTCCGCTACCTGGCGCACAACGGCGAGATCAACACGCTGCGCGGGAATCGAAACGCCATGCGCGCGCGCGAGGGCACCCTGCGTTCCGAACTCTTCGGCGATGACCTGGCGAAGCTCTACCCGCTGATGCGCGGCGAAACCGCCAGCGATTCGGCGCAGTTCGACAATGCCCTCGAGTTCCTCTGTCTTTCCGGGCGCGAGTTGCCCGAAGCCATCCTCATGATGATCCCCGAGGCGTGGGAGAACCACGACGCCATGCCCGAGGATCTGCGGGCCTACTACGAGTACCACTCGTTCCTGCTCGAACCGTGGGACGGTCCGGCGTCGATCGCCTTCACCGATGGTCGCAAGATCGGCGCGGTGCTCGACCGCAATGGCCTGCGCCCTTCGCGCTGGATCCTGACCCGCGACGGGCGTGTCTTGATGGCCTCGGAGGTCGGCGTCGCTTCGGTCGCTCCGGAGGATGTCCTGCGCAAGGGCAGGCTCCAGCCCGGTCGCATCTTCTTCGTAGATCTCGAAGAGGGGCGCATTGTCGAGGACGAGGAGATCAAGGCCCGATACGTTTCAAAACGCCCCTACCGAAAGTGGGTGGAAGAGAACCGGATCAGGCTCTCGGATCTTCCGACCGCGAAGGAGCCGCCGGCTCCCTTCGATTCGGCTGCGAAGTTCGCCCTGCAGCAGGCCTTCGGCTACAGCCTCGAGGATCTCAAGTTCTTGATCGCACCGATGGTTCGCGATGCGAAGTGGGCGATCGGGTCGATGGGCGACGATGCGGCGCTGGCCTGCCTCTCCGAAAGGCCGCGGATGCTCTACCACTACTTCAAGCAGCACTTTGCCCAGGTGACGAATCCGGCGATGGACTCGATCAATGAGGGCACCGTGATGTCGCTCTTCTCGACGCTGGGCGCCGAGAAGAATCTTCTCGAGGAGACCCCGGAACACGCGCGCCTGTTGCGCTGCGATCGCCCGATCCTCACCAACGACGAGCTCCAGCGGATTCGCGAACTCGACGCACCGGGCTTCGAGACGCAGACCTTCCAGGCCCTCTTCAAGGTCTCGGAGGGGGGTGCGGGGCTGCAGTCCGCCCTGCGACGGATCTGCCAGAACGTGGCGGAGGCCGTTCGCGACGGGGCCAACCTGATCATCCTGAGCGACCGCGGTGTGACGCCATCGGAGGCACCGATCCCGATGCTGCTGGCCACCGGGGCCGTGCATCATCACCTGGTGCGCGAGGGGCTGCGGACCCAGTGCGGCATCCTCTGCGAGACCGGGGAGGCGCGCGAGGTCACGCACTTCGCCCTGCTGGTCGGGTACGGTGCGGGTGCCATCAATCCCTACCTCGCCTTCGAGACGATCGCGGACCTCGTCGAGGAGGGAACCTTCGTCGACGGCGACATGGGCTTCGAAAAGGCCGTCGAGAACTACCTGGTGGCCTGCGACAAGGGTCTGAAGAAGACGATGGCAAAGATGGGGATCTCGACGCTCCAGAGCTATCGCGGCGCGCAGATCTTCGAGGCGGTGGGGATCGACCGCGAACTCGTGGCCGAGTGTTTCACCGGAACCGCGAGTCGAATTTCGGGCGTGGGCTACGACGTTCTCGCGCGCGAGGCGGCGCTGCGCCATCACCGTGCCTTTCCGGGGGAGGAATATGCCTTCCCCGAACTCGACCCCGGTGGCCTCTACCAATGGCGGGCCCGCGGCGAGGCGCACAGCTTCAACCCCGAGTCGGTGAGCCGCCTGCAGCACGCGGTTCGCATGCGGGATCCCGTCGCCTACCGCGATTTTTCGAAGGCGGCAGACGGCGAAGCCGAGAGCCTGTGTACGATCCGAGGGCTGCTGCAGTTCAAGAACGCCGATGAGGCGCTTTCGCTCGACGAGGTCGAACCCGCGGCGGAGATCATGAAGCGCTTCTGCACCGGCGCCATGTCCTATGGCTCGATCTCGCTCGAATCGCACCAGACGCTCGCGATCGCGATGAATCGGATCGGGGGCAAGAGCAACACCGGGGAGGGGGGCGAGGAGTCTTCGCGCTTCACGCCCGAGGCCAACGGCGATTCGAGGCGCTCGGCAATCAAGCAGGTGGCCTCGGGGCGCTTTGGGGTGACGAGCTATTACCTCGTCAACGCCGACGAGATGCAGATCAAGGTGGCCCAAGGGGCGAAGCCCGGAGAGGGCGGTGAGTTGCCCGGGCACAAGGTGGACGAGACCATCGCGAAGACCCGGCATTCGACACCGGGGGTGGGGCTGATCTCGCCCCCGCCGCACCACGACATCTATTCGATCGAAGACCTGGCCCAGTTGATCTTCGACCTGAAGAACGCGAACCGCCGCGCCAGGGTCAGCGTGAAATTGGTGGCCGAGACCGGGGTCGGAACGATCGCCGCAGGGGTCGCGCAGGGGAAGGCCGACGGCGTGCTGATCTCGGGCCACGATGGCGGGACCGGCGCTTCTCCCCAGGCGTCGATCAAGTACGCTGGGCTGCCCTGGGAGATCGGCCTCGCCGAGACCCAGCAGACCCTCGTCCTCAACGATCTGCGCGGCCGCATTCGCGTCCAGACCGACGGGGGCCTCAAGACCGGTCGCGACGTGGTGATCGCGGCGCTGCTCGGCGCCGACGAGTACGGCTTCTCGACGGCACCGCTGGTCGCGATGGGCTGCATCCTGATGCGTGTCTGCCACCTGAACACCTGCCCGGTGGGGATCGCCACCCAGAACCCCGCATTGCGGAAGAAGTTTGCCGGGCTCCCCGAACACGTGGTGCAGTACTTCGCCTATGTGGCCGAAGAAGCGCGTGAGTACATGGCCCAGCTCGGGTTCCGAACCGTCGACGAGATGATCGGCCATGCGGATCGCCTGGAAGTGAATCGCGCCGTGAGCAATTGGAAGACCGGAGGCATCGACCTCTCGGATCTTCTCTTCGTCCCCGAAACCGATCACGCCATTCGCCATTGCGAAACGCAGACGCTCGAGGCGGATCTCGAAGAGGTGCTCGACATCGAGCTTCTGGAGAAGGCCGCGCCGGCGCTGCTTCGGGGTGAAAAGGTCGAGATCGACTCAAAGATCCAGAACACCGACCGAACCGTGGGCACGATCCTCGGCTCGGAGGTTTCGAGGGCCTATGGCGAGGCCGGTCTTCCCGAAGGCACCATCGACATCCGCTTCCACGGTTCTGCCGGGCAGAGTTTCGGAGCCTTCCTACCCGCCGGGATCACCATGCGGGTCGAGGGCGATGCCAACGACTATGTGGGGAAGGGCCTTTGCGGGGGCATCCTCTCGGTCAAGGCACCGGAAGGTTCCCCCTTCGATCCGGCGGAGAACGTGATCGCTGGCAACGTGCTCCTCTACGGCGCCACCGCCGGCGAGGCCTACTTCAACGGGCTCGCCGGTGAGCGGTTTTGCGTGCGCAACAGCGGCGCCGACGCGGTGGTCGAAGGGGTGGGCGATCACGCCTGCGAGTACATGACCGGAGGTAACGCAGTCATTCTCGGGCCGACGGGCCGGAATTTCGGCGCGGGGATGAGCGGCGGCTTTGCCTTCGTTCTCGATGCCGATGGCAGCTTCGCATCGCGCGTGAACACCGACCGGGTCGACCTCGAAGCATTGACCTCGGAAGACGAGGAGCGCATCCAGCGCCTGCTGCGTCGTCACTTCCACTTTACCCGGAGCCAGAAGGCCGACGAAATCTTGCGCAAGTGGAATACCTTTGCGCCGAAGTTCGTGAAGGTGTTCCCGAGGGACCTGAAACTGGCGCTCTCCGACCGCCTGGAGTCACACACGGGCGATGGCTAAAGCCACGGGGTTTCTCGAATTCGAGCGTGAGAGCGTGCGCTACCGCGAGGTGGACGAGCGCCTCGAGGACTGGCGGCAGGTTCAACACGACTTCCCGGAGGCGGCGACGAAGACGCAGGCCGCTCGTTGCATGGATTGCGGGATTCCGTTCTGCAACAACGGCTGTCCGCTCGGAAATATTATTCCCGACTGGAACGATCTGGTCTACCGCGGCAAGTGGGAGGACGCGCTCGCGCGACTCCACTCGACCAACAACTTCCCGGAGTTTACCGGGATGGTCTGTCCGGCGCCGTGCGAGACGGCCTGTGTGCTCGGGATCAACGATGACCCGGTCCACATCAAGCAGGTCGAGTGGGAGATCGTTCGGCGCGGCTGGGAAGAGGGCTGGATTCGCCCGGTTCTCGCCGAGCGCCGCACCGGCCGTTCGGTGGCGGTGGTGGGCTCGGGCCCGGCAGGCCTCTCCGCCGCGCAGCAGTTGACGCGAGCCGGTCACACGGTGACGGTCTTCGAGAAGAACGAGCGCGCGGGGGGCCTGCTTCGCTACGGCATCCCGGACTTCAAGCTCGAGAAGGCGATGATCGATCGCCGCCTCGACCAGATGCGTGAAGAGGGCGTTTCGTTCCAGACCGGCGTGGACGTTGGCCGAGACCTGTCGGCGAACGACCTGCAGAAGAATTTCGACGCGGTGCTGCTGACGACGGGCTCAGAAGTGCCGCGGGATCTTCCGATCGAAGGGCGCGAGCTCGAGGGGATCCACTACGCGATGGATTTTCTGGCCCAACAGAACCGGCGCGGGAGCGGGGACCTTTCGGCGGAGGCTGCGGAGATCCTCGCCACGGACAAGGATGTGGTGGTACTCGGCGGGGGCGACACGGGATCCGACTGCGTCGGCACTTCGCATCGTCACGGAGCCCGATCGGTGACTTCGATCGAATTGCTCGAGCGCCCGCCCCGTAGCCGAGCCACGGAAACGCCCTGGCCCCTCTGGCCTCGGATGTTTCGGAGCTCGAGTTCGCACGACGAGGGTGGCGATCGGCACTACGCCCTCCTGACGAAGCGCTTTGAGGGTCGAAACGGCCGGGTCGAAAAGTTGATCGGGGTCGAAGTGCAGTTCGGCGAACCCGACGAGAACGGCCGCGTCGGTTTCGAAGAAGTGCCGGGGAGCGAATTCGAACGCCCCGCGGATCTGGTCCTGCTGGCGATGGGGTTTGTTCACCCCGTCCACGAAGGTCTGGTCGAAGGGCTTGGCCTGGAAAAGGACGGCCGGGGAAACCTGCTGGCAGACACGAAGCGCTTCGAGACCAGCGAAGCGGGGATCTTCGCCGCGGGCGACTGTCGCCGAGGGCAATCTCTCGTGGTCTGGGCCCAGTGGGAAGGGCGGGAAGCCGCGCGCGCGGTGGATGCCTGGCTGATGGGCGAATCCCGCTTGCAATCCCGAGACGCAACGCCCTAGTTGTAGCCGCAGCGACCCGGCGGGTTCGCGTGCCCGGCGAGGCCGTGGTGACTCGGGTGTGCTTGACGGGCTTCCTTCCGGGCCGATAGCATGGCGAAACCCCAACCGGGAGACCCGCCATTCCCCCCTCCATCGCGAAGAAGCGCAAACCCTCGAAGAAGACGAGCGGAACCTCCCGCAAGGGACAGCTCGGTTTCGTGCGCCTGGAGCGAGCCGTTCGCCGGCTGGCCGAGAATCGCATCGCATTGAGCGATCGCGTATCGGGTCTCGATGCGGATATCGAGAAGCGCAATGCCCGGATTCGCGAACTCGAGGCCGAGCTTCGCGAGTCGGCGCGACTCCGCGAAGAAGTCGCGAAGCGCATCGACGACTTGATGGCCCGACTCGACCAGATCGAGGCCGACGTGCTCGCCGAGCCGGTTCCGGTGGCCATTGGCCGGGGGAAGTAGGCGATGCCGAAGCGGGTGATCGAAGTTCGAATCGGGGGCCGCGACTACCGGATCCGCAGCGATTCGAACGAAAAGTGGTTGCAGGGAGTGGGCGAGTTCGTCGACCAGACCATGGCGCGGATCCGGGAACGCGCGGAGACCGTCGACTCGCTCGACGTGGCGGTGCTCACGGCGCTGAATATCGCGCGCGAGTTGATCGAATTGCGTGAAGGCGGCGGCGCGAAGGCGGATCGCATTCCGATCGAGACCGTGCGGGTGGTGGACTTGACCGAGGTCGCGGAAGCCGCGCTGGCCCATGATGGGGCCGGCGCACCCTGACGCCTCCCCGGAGCCGGGCTCTGGGGATCTTCGCGCCCGCAAGGCCGCGCTTCGCGAAGCCTTTACGAAGCGACGGCGCGGGCTCTCCGCCGCCCTGCGGGCGGCCGCTTCAAAGGCAGTCTGCGAGCGCCTGGTTTCGCTCCCCGAACTCGCCGGGGCGCGTTCGGTCGTGCTCTACGCCCCGCGAAAGGGCGCGGGCGAGATCGACTTACGCGAGGCCTTCGAGGCGCTGCGCAGGGCCGGCGTGAAGCTGCGGCTGCCCCGTTGTGTTTCCGACGAGCGACTCGAGTTTGTCGAGGTCGCCGCCTGGGAAGACCTTCGGCCTGGGCGCTACGGTATTCCCGAGCCCGAGGGGCCGGCCGACGAGGGCCTTTCGGGGGCGGATCGCGTGGTTCTGCCCGGGGTGGCCTTCGACCACGCCGGAGGGCGGCTGGGCTCCGGCAGGGGCTATTTCGACCGCAGTCTCCCGGGGGAGGCACAGACTGCGCCGCTGCTCATTGGGGTGGGCTATTGGTGGCAGAGGGTGGGCCATAGGTTGCCCGTCGAGCCGCACGACCGCAGGATGGACCTGCTGGTGACCGATCACGAAGTGTTTCGTTTTTCCGCGCCGAAAAACGGAGGGACCCTGTGAGCGAGGAGGGAGATCCCGCGGCCCGCCGCGAGGCAGAACGACAACTCGAGGTGATGCGCCGGGGGACCCTCGAGTTCATCGGTGAGGACGACCTTCGGCCCCGGCTCGTGGAGGCGCTCGAAGCCGATCGCCCGCTGCGTGTAAAGCTCGGGATGGACCCTTCTTCGCCCGATCTTCATTTGGGCCACACGGTGGTCCTCGAGAAGCTCCGGACCTTCCAGGAACTCGGCCACACGCCGATCTTCCTGATCGGCGATTTTACGGCGCGCATCGGGGACCCCTCGGGCAAGAAGAAGACCCGGCCCGCGCTTGGCGCCGAAGAAGTGAAGGCCAACGCCGAAACCTACGTGACGCAGGTCGGGAAGATCCTCGACGTCGACTCCGCGGAAATCCGCTTCAACAGCGAATGGATGTCGCGAATGGCCCCCGAGGATTTCGTTCGGCTGTGCTCCCACATGACCGTGGCGCGGCTGCTCGAGCGCGACGACTTTTCGAAGCGCTTCAAGGGCAACACGCCGATCGCCGTGCACGAATTCCTCTATCCCTTCGTCCAGGCCTACGATTCGGTGATGCTCGAGGCCGACGTCGAACTCGGGGGCAGCGACCAGACCTTCAACTTGATCATGGGCCGGGAGATCCAGCGCGCTTACGGTCAGAAGCCTCAGGCGGTGCTCACCCATCCGCTGCTGGTCGGGACCGACGGCAGCGAAAAGATGTCAAAGAGCCTCGGCAACGGGATCGGATTGCTGGATGCGCCCGAAGAGATCTACGGGCGGGTGATGAGTCTCTCGGACACCACGATGCTCGACTATTTCGACGTGCTCGGAGCGGCTGCGAAGGCGGGCTTCGAAGATTTGTCGAGCGAGCGCGAAGCGGTGGCGGGTGGGGGCGGTGATCCACTCGCCTTGAAGCAAGAGTTGGCGCGGCGCATCGTCCTGCGTTTTCACGAGGGTGCGGCCGCCACCCGGGCGGCGGAGCACTTTCGCCGGGTGGTCCAGCAGGGAGGTGAGCCCGAGGACATCCCTTGTCTCGAGTTCGCGCTCGGCGCGCGTTCCGAGGTGGGCTTGCTCGAGGTCGTTGTGGACCTCGGTCTAGCCGCGAGTCGCGGGGAAGTTCGGCGCCTGGTGACCCAGGGTGCCGTCCAGCTCGACGGAGAGCGTGTTTCCGACCCGCTGCGGGCTCTCTCCAGCGGGTGCTACCGGCTGAGGCTGGGCCGTCGGCGTTTCGCCCAGATCGAGATCGTGGCCGGCCCGGACTGAGGTCTTTTGGCTACGACCCTGAACCCCCCAAAATGTGAAAAAACAGGGTCTCCCCGAGGGGAACCCCTTGACCGCGGGGCCCTGTAGACGTAAGTTGGCGAGCCGCCGCAGCAGGGGACCCCTCTGCAGCGCGGTGTCCGGTTCGCCGGACGTGGTTTGGTGCCTCGCGAGCTCGATACAGGCTCGTAGTGGTTTCGCTCGTTCCTTGAAAACTGAATAGCGTGCGGTCTTTTCGAGAGACTAAGGAGCACTCGATTAGACGTACGGGCTTCAATATGAATTCCTTATGATGGGAATGGGAAGCGACGGACTTCGGTCTGAAGCGACTCATTCCCGATACCGAACAGCAGGGCGGTAACACTTCGGTGTCACTG
Source organism: uncultured Pseudomonadota bacterium (assembly GCA_913054385.1). Classification (GTDB taxonomy): domain Bacteria; phylum Myxococcota_A; class UBA9160; order UBA9160; family UBA4427; genus JAYGCV01. The sequence goes on along the minus strand of CAJXIC010000022.1, from coordinate 375 downwards.
CCTACGCCAGGTTTAAACTGGAGAGTTTGATCCTGGCTCAGAACGAACGCTGGCGGCGTGCTTTAGACATGCAAGTCGTGCGAGAAAGTCACCTTCGGGTGGCGAGTAGAGCGGCGCACGGGTGAGTAACGCGTGGGTAATCTGCCTTCGGGTCTGGGACAACTCCGGGAAACTGGAGCTAATACCGGATGAGACTACGAGGTCTGCGGACCTTGCAGAAAAAGATGGCCTCTTCTTGAAAGCTATCGCCCGAAGATGAGCCCGCGTCCCATTAGCTTGTTGGTGAGGTAAAGGCTCACCAAGGCATCGATGGGTAGCTGATCTGAGAGGATGATCAGCCACACTGGAACTGAGACACGGTCCAGACTCCTACGG
>CAJXIC010000021.1 GCA_913054385.1 uncultured Pseudomonadota bacterium | reverse complement strand
ATTTCCCGGGGGTGGTGGAGCCGAGCGGGATCGAACCGCCAACCTCCGCGTTGCGAACGCGGCGCTCTCCCAATTGAGCTACGGCCCCACGATCCCGGGTCCAGATCGGCCCGCCGGGGCGGGCTTCCCGGTCCAGATCCATACGGGAAGCGAGCACGGTAGATCGGGGCCCTGGGACCGTCAAGCAGCCTTGCAGAGACGCCTGCGGCCGCGCAAAAGGGCGGGCTCAGCTCTTGCGCGCCTTCTTCCCCAGGGCACCAGCGGGGTGCAGCGCAGCGTAATCTTCTCGCGAGAAACCGGCCTGCGCCTGCAACTCGGCTGAGAGCGCCGCCAGCACCATCACCTCCGCGGCCACGCTGGCCCGCGGTGCCAGGCCCAATGGGCCGCCCTCGGAAGCAACACCGGCATCGAGCACCACTCGCGCCGCGCGCGCCAGGCTCGAGTGGAGGCCCGCCGTCACCGCGATGATCACCGCACCGTACTTCGCCAGCGCATCGACCGCCGCCAGCAACTCGGCCGTCTCGCCGCTGTTCGAGATCGCGACCACGACGTCGCCGGGGCGCACCTGCCCGAGGCTTCCGTGCAGGGTTTCGGTGGCATGCAGGAAGGCCGCCGGCGTGCCCGTCGATGAAAACAGCCCCGCGGCATAGCGCGCCACGTGTTCGGGCTTCCCCACCCCACAGAAATGGAGACGGCCGCCGGCCTGCTCGGCCCGGCGAATCGCTTCCAGGGCGTGCGTGAAGTTCGCCGCCTCGAAACGATCCGCGAGGGCGCGCAGCTCGCGGGCGCCGGTCTCGAGCACCTGCGCTGCAGGCGCGCCCCCGAGAGCCGGAACGGCACCGCGCTCGGGCAGGGCGGGAAAAGCGACCCCGGAAGCGCGGGCCCCCTCGGCAACGCGCGCGCGTGCCGCCAGGGCGTCTTCGGGAAAGGCCCCGAGTTGCTCGCAGCAGGCGGCCCCGCAGGCGTTTGCAAAGGCGCCCGCGCTCGGCCAATCGGCGCCCAGGTGCAGCGCCGTCAGCAGCCCACCGAGAAAGGCGTCGCCCGCCCCGGTGGTGTCGATCACTTTCGCCGGCTTCGCCGCCACCACGCCCTCGAACTCCGCCGTGTGAATCGCACAGCCGGCTTCGCCGTCGGTCACCACCACGGCGCCGCAGCCGAAGCGCTCTCGGAGCGCCCGCGCGAGGCCCAGGGCGTCGTCAGCCGAACCCGGCACCAGTTCTCGCACGGCGGCCTTCGATGGTTTCAAGAGATCGACGAGCGCGAGGACCTCGAAGAGCGTCGCCTCATCGCCGAGGCTGGTCAGCGCGTCCGAAGGCGTCACGTCGAAATCGAGAACCGTCGGGATCCCCGCCGCCCGGGCGATCGTCAGTGCTTCGCGCACCGCGTCGAGCGGCAGCTGCGAGATCTCGGTGGAAAAGCGCGCCGCACGCTGGATGAAACCGGCGTGGTCGGCGCGGATGTGTTCGGCGTGGGTCGCGAGCGTGGCGCCCGGCGCCATGTAGATCGCGCGCCCGCCGTCATCCGCCACGAAGATCTCGGCCAGCGTCGAGGCCTCGTCGCACTTGATGATGTGGCGCTCGATGCCGCTCCGGTCCATCGCGTTTCGCAGGAACTGTCCGGCGGTGTCGCTTCCCTGGCGTCCGGTGATGACGACGCGCAGTCCGAGGGCCGCGGCCCAACCGAGTTGGTTGAGCATCACGCCGCCCACGTGGTTCCGCACCGGCCCCACGCCGTCGATCTCGCGCAGCACACCCTTCTCTTCGGGGCCGAGCACTTTCGGGACCCGGTGGATGCGATCCACCGCCATGCTGCCGATGCCCACCAGGTCGAGTGCGCCGGGCGCTGCCTCGGTGCTCATCGCACCTCTCCCGCGGCGCCCGCTGGCCCTCGGCTGTACCAGGGAGCGCGCAGCGTCGCCTTCGCCTGTGCGCGCACCGCCTCGAAGCGGCGGTCGAATTCTTCGGCGGACTCGGCGTCGAGTTCGGGGGTCCCCTTTGCCAGGGCGGGGCTCGAGATCACGCCGACGTCAAAGAGTGCCCGCTTCAGACAGGCGATGGTGCGACTGCCGCGCGCAGTCACGGTGGCCCGGCGAAAGGCGTCGACCACCTCGAAGGTTTTGTCCATGCGCTCGACATCGCCCGCCCGGCACACCTGCCAGGCGCGCGCCCACTCGCGGGGCAGCGCATTCGCCGGCCCGGCGACGACCCCGTGCGGCAGCGAACCGCGCATCCGGTAGCGGCTCCAGTGTTCGGCCAGGCTGCCGAGAAGCCCCGTGCGTGGCCGAAAGAGATCGAAGATCAACGAGGCGTTGCCGACGTAGATCGCGAACTCGCCGCGTTCGCGAAAACCCTCGGCCGCCCGGGTGTAGTTGCCCAGGATCTTGCGCGAAGCCGTCACCTTGATGCCACGCACGAAATCCAGTCGCGACAGCGCTTTCACCTGGCGCGTGCGGATGTGGAGCGCGCGCGGGTTCGCTGCGATGTCCGCGTTGTCGTAGAGGTAGAGCGGAATGCGATGGCTCACGCCATCGAGGAGGTCGGCGAGGTCCCGGGCCACGAAACGAACCGGGTCATCGAGACCGCTGATCGAAAGCGGCGCGAGCACGATGGCGTCGGCACCACACTCGACAGAGCAGGCGACGTTCTCGAGGGTCTCCTCGGCCGTGTGCGCTGTCACCCCGGCCCAGCACTCAATGCGCCGTGCAAGGCGTGCACCGAGCTTCTCGTTCTCGCGGCCGACTTCCTCGACACTGGTGCGGATCACCTGCTGGCGGATCCGGTTCGGCAGGTGATCCCATTCGCCGGTGGTGCCGGCGGCAAAGACCACGTCGGCGCCGTAACCGTCCTGGATCACGTGCCGCACCACGGCACGCTGATCGGATTCGATCAGTTCGCCGTCGTCGTCTAGCACGCTGACGATCGGGACCGATAACCCCGGCGGGGGCCGCATCTGCTCTAAGCTCTGCAGGGGGTTTCCTCCGGCGACGCAACGACCGCCGAGCCGCAATCGGTGCGGAAATTTCTTCGCTCAGGGCCGAACTCGCTCAAAACGTACACCGGGCCCGAACCCGGGCAAGGGGCGGGCCTTCAGTCGCCGCTGGGCTCCCGCAGCCACGCCTGGCTGAAGTCCGCCGGGGAAAGCCGACTCGGCTGGACGCCCTGCACTTCGAAGCGCACCGGTCCCTGCCCCGGCTCCTGGATCTCGAACCAGGCCGGGAAGCGCTGGCTGCCGAACGCCACCGTTGCACCGAAAACGACCCGGGTGCCCGCCGGCGAACGCAGTCGCCTCGGCTCGAAGCGCTGGGTCTCGACCCAGAAGCTGCCGAAGGCAGCAGGCAGAGCTTCCGGTGCCTCGACGACCGGGAGCGGGGCCGCCGGGCTTGCGGGCTCGGCCGCTGCTTCGGGGGGCACGTCCCCGGCTGCGTCGCTGTCTTCTTCTTCGATGGCCGGCGGCAACACCCAGGGGACCACGAAAGGCGGCGGCGTGCGCACGGGGTCCCCCAGCACGTAGCAATTGGCGTCGCCGCAGAGCCCCAGTCCCAGTAGCCCGGGATCGATTCCGAAGTGCGCGAGCAAACCCTGCAGCGCTTCGCCGCTTCCCGCCTGGAGCAGGAAAATCGGCAACAGAAAGGCGCGGGGATCATCGACGGGCTCGCCGTTGCGCGCCGCGCTTCGCCCCTTGCTGTCGAGGAGATGGCGTTCGCGCAGGCCGGCGGCGCCGCGCAATTCGAGCCGGGCCACGCCCGAGGGGCGGGTTTCGAGTTCGCCCTGGGCGATCACCGGACCCTCGGCGATGCGCACCAGGAGGTCGACCCGCAGCGGCTGGTTGCGGTTCGCCGCGCGGTTGGCCCGGGCGATGGCATCGACCACGCGATCGGCCTCGGGGATGCGCGCCGCGGCGGCGGCGGAAAACAGAAAAGTCGCGGCGAGCAGAACCGAAGCCCCTCGAAACGCGCGCCGCGGTGCGCGGAGTCGGGCGCGGGGGGCGCTCACCGACCCGCGAGTCGCGCTGCGCCGGCGAACTCGGCACGCTCGCCGAGTTCGGACTCGATGCGCAGCAAGCGGTTGTACTTCGCGACGCGATCGCTACGGCACAGCGACCCAGTCTTGATCTGACCCGCACCCGATCCCACCGCGAGGTCGGCGATGGTGGTGTCCTCGGTCTCGCCCGAACGATGCGAGACCACGAAGGCATAACCCGCCGCGCGGGCCATCGCGATGGCCTCGAGGGTTTCGCTGAGCGTTCCGATCTGGTTCACCTTGATCAGGATGGCATTCGCCGCGCTCACCTCGATGCCCTTCGCGAGGATCGCCGGGTTGGTCACGAAGAGATCGTCGCCCACCAGTTGAACACGCCCGCCGAGCTCGGCGGTGAGGCTCTGCCAGCCCTCCCAGTCGTTTTCGTCGAGGCCGTCCTCGATCGAGACCACCGGGTAGCGGTCGCACCAGTCGCGCCAGAAGGCCACCATTTCTTCCGAAGTTTTCTGCGTCCCCTCGCCCTCGAGGTGGTACACGCCGTCGCGGTAGAATTCGCTCGACGCGGGGTCAAGGGCAATCGAAATGTCCTCGCCCGGCCGGTACCCGGCGCGCTCGATCGCCACCAGGATCAGTTCGATGGCTTCGACGTTGCTCGCAAGGTTCGGCGCAAAACCGCCCTCGTCCCCCACCGAAGTGGCGTAGCCCTTCTCGTGCAGGACCGCGCGAAGCGCGTGGAAGGTCTCGGCACCCCAGCGCAACGCCTCGGCGAAGCTCGGCGCACCGAGCGGGTAGAGCATGAACTCCTGGAGGTCGACGTTGTTATCGGCGTGGGCACCGCCGTTGAGCACGTTCATCATCGGCGCCGGCAAGAGCGTTGCCCCCTCGCCTCCGAGAAAACGGTAGAGGGGTTCGCCGCGCGCCGCGGCGGCAGCGTGCGCGGCGGCGAGTGAAGCGCCGAGCAGGGCGTTCGCCCCGAGGCGTGCCTTGGTCTCTGTGCCGTCGAGTTCGCAAAGCGCCGCGTCGAGCGCCGCCTGCTGCTCGAGGTCGCCGAGGGCGCGGCCGACCAACGCGGCCCGGATCTCTCCATTCACATGGGAGACCGCCTTTTGCACACCCTTGCCGCCGTAGCGCGCGGCATCGCCGTCGCGCAATTCGAGAGCCTCGCGCTCGCCGGTCGAGGCACCCGAGGGCACCATCGCCAGGCCACGCTGGCCAGACGAAGTCCCCACCTCGACTTCGAGGGTCGGATTGCCGCGGGAATCGAGGATCTCCCTCGCCACCAGGGATTCGATCCGCGCTTCGCTCATTCCGTCGTCCCCTTCGTGGTCCCGTTCGTCGTCGTCCCGCTCGTCGTGTTCTTTCGCGGGCGCCCCAGCGCCGCGTCGCAAGCGGGCGAACCGCGCTGCACCGGGAATCGGCCGCGGAGACTAGCAGGCTGCGATCGCCCCCCGAAGCGACCAGGGCGCGCCAAATTCGCGCGCCTCGCGATTTTCAAGCCCCTCGTTCGACGCTGTCTTTCCTGCCGAGTTCGGGAACCACCAGCGGCAATCCATCGGGCCCCTCGATCACAGTCGCGGAAAAACCCAGCACCCGGCGCAGGGTGTCGGCGCGCAACACCTCGCCGGGCGCCCCTTCTGCGGCGACGCGTCCGTCTGCCAGCAGCAACAGCCGCTCGCAACAGCGCGCAGCGAGCGAGAGATCGTGCGACACCAGCAGGGCGCTCGCCCCGGAGGCCACCAACTCGCGTACCACCTCGAGCACCCGGATCCGATGTTCGAGATCGAGAAAGGCGGTGGGCTCGTCGAGCAGCAGGCAATCGGGTTCCTGGGCCAGGGCACGCGCGATCAGAACCAGCTGGCGCTCGCCCCCCGAAAGCTCGGGAATGCGACGGTCGGCCAGGTGGAGAATCCCCATCCTTTCGAGCGCGCGCTGCGCGCACTCGATGTCGTGCGACGACTCGAAGCCGAGCCAACGTTGGTAGGGGCCGCGACCCATCAGCACCACCTCGCCCACCCGGAAGGGAAAGGGCACGTGAAGGTCCTGGGGCACGACGGCGATCTTCTGGGCGAGTAACGAGCGGGGAAAATCCGAGAGGGCGCGGCCCTCGAAGAGCACGTCGCCGGCATCGGGAAGCCAGGTTCCGCTGGCGAGGCGCAGCAGGCTGGTCTTGCCGGCTCCATTGCGTCCGAGCAGGCCCACCACTTCTCCGGGGGCCAGCTCGAGGGAGACATCGCGCAGGACCGTTTGTTCGCCCAAGCGCAGCGCCACGTTTCGCAATTGCAGGCTCATGCCGTGAAGCTCCGGTCGGAATTGCGCCGCAGCAGCACCAGGAAGAGTGGCCCGCCGACCAACGCGGTGATGGCTCCCACCGGAAGCTCCCGGCCGCCCAGCAGGCTGCGCGCCAGGGTGTCGCAGAGCACGAGGAACGCCGCGCCCAGGAGGGCGGACGCGGGCACCAGCAGCCGGTGGTCGGGCCCGAGCACTAGCCGCAGCAGGTGCGGGACGATCAGGCCGACGAAACCGACCAGGCCCGAGACCGACACCGCCGCCCCCACCATCAGCGAGGTGGCCAGCAGCAGGATCTTCTTCTGACGCTCCACCGCCATCCCGAGTTGGGCCGCAGCCTCGTCTCCCAACGCCAGCAGGTTGAGCCCACGCGCCAACGAAAGCGCAACGCCGAGCCCCACCACGAGAAAGACTCCCACCACGATCCCCATGTCGGTGCGGGCCGCCGACAGATTGCCGATCAGCCACAGGAAGATCCGGGAGCCGTCGGCGAGCCCGGCGATCGAAGCCAGAAAGACGATCCCCGCCGAAGCGAAGGCGTTGAAGACGACGCCGGTGAGCAGAAGTTGCGTCGCCGAAACGCGGCCGCGCACCGCGGCCATGCCGTAGAGCAGGAGGGTCGTGCCGATCGCTCCGGCAAAGGCCGCCAGCGGAGCCGCTCCGGCGCCGACACCGATCCACGTCCCCAACACGAGCACGCTGATCCCGCCGAGAGCCGCCCCCCCCGAGACGCCCAGGATGAAGGGATCCGCCAACGGGTTGCGCAGCAGCGCCTGGAAAATCACCCCAGCAACCGCCAGCGAGGCGCCCACCCCGGCGGCCAGCAGCAGCCGCGGAACCCGGATCCGCCAGACGATGTCGGCCAGCGCGCCCGACTCGGCGGGATGCAGCAGGGCGTCGAGAGCCGCGCCCGGCGAAATGCCACTCGGACCCGTCACCAACCCGATCGCGAGGCAGACGACCAGCACCCCCAACGACGCCAGCAACACTGCGCCGAGTCGCCCCGCGGTCAGGTGCTTCACCGGGCACCCGCAGGCGGAGCGCCGCGCTCGAAGGGGGCCATCGGATGCAGCGCCGCGGCGAGCCGCTGCATGGCGCGGTCGAGATGCGGCCCCGGCAGCGTGACGAGCGAGGGGTCGAGGTGCACGATGCGTCCCCGGGCGCCCAGCGCGGGCCATCGCCCCCAGTAGGCCGGGGCGGGCTCGTGCGAAGCGTCCATATCGATCAGCACCTCGGGCGCGGCCGCCACCAACCACTCGATGCTGGCCCGCGGGTAGGCGTCGCCGAGTTCAGCGGCGAGGTTCCGCGCCCCCGCGATCGCGATCATGTCGTCGATGAAACTGCCACCACCCACCACGAAGAGGGGGTCGCGCTGCAACACCATCACCACGCGCGGCGTTTCGACGGCCCGGTTCGATGCCTCCAGCTGGGCGCGCACCGCGCGAATGGCATCGATGCGCTCGCGCGCCGCGGGCTCACGGCCGGCCAGCCGGCCGAGCCGCTCGATATTCTCGAGCACGTCTTCGAAACGCAGGTTCGAAAACGCCTCGGTGGCGATGCCGACCGCTGAAAGCCGCTGCTGAAAATTGCGTTGCTCGGCACTCGGAACGAAGACGACGAGGTCGGGCTCGAGCGCCACCACACCCTCCAGGCTGGGATTGAAGAGCCCCCCCACGACCCGTACGCGCTGGGCCAGCGCTGGTTGCTGGCGCGCCGACACCTCGTCGATCCCGACCAGGAGATCCCCCGCGCCGAGCGTCACGAGGATCGCGGTGAGCGACGGCGCCAACGAAACCACGCGCTCAGCCGATGCCTCGGCTCTCGCCTCCAGCGCGTGAAAGGAGACGACAGAAATAAGAGTGATCGCCCAGGCAGCGAAATCCCTGCGGCGGCGCGCCACTGCAGGCCACGCAGGAAACAAGTTGCGACAGGCCGACGTCGGCATCGGCCGCAGTGTAGCCGCCGCCGTGAGGCGCCGGAGGCCTTTGCCCCCGGCACCCACCGGCTCAGCGCATCGAAAGGGTCGTCCGGCCCGTCAGCGTGATGAAGGGACGCAGCTTTTCGAGCAGCGCGTCGCCAAAGCCACGCACCTCCCCGATTTCCTCGACACTGTGAAAGCCGCCGCGCTGCTTTCGCTCGTCGAGGATGGCTGCGGCGCGGCGCGGCCCAATACCGGGCAGCGACTCGAGCTCGGCGAGGTTCGCGGTGTTGACATTCACCACGCCCTCGAGCGCCGTCGTCGACGATGCCGCCGAGGCGCCGACGGCCCCCAGCATGCACGCCAGGGCCAGACCGATCGAGAGGCCGCGCGCACGCCGCCTCCCCGTTCTTTTCTCCAAGGTTCGTCTCCGCGGGACCGCGGGGGCGAGTTCGGTAGGCGCTGATCGCGCCCAAAAAAATTGGCACCCGTGCCTAGAGCTGCCTGTCGACGGCAAAGCGAGCGGCCTGGCAGAGCGCCCGATGCGCTTCGCCGTCGGGGAAGGCCTCGATCGCGTGGATCGCACGCTGGGCATGGACACGCGCCTTCGCGTCGGTGTCTTGGACGCCGCGGCAGCGGGCCACCAGTGCCACGACCGCCTCGCGCTCGACGACATCCGCCTCGGAGTCGGGAGCCTCGCCATCGGAGCGCAGCACCAGCGTCTTCACGAACTGCGCGACGCGGGTGCGCTCGGCGCTGTCGGCTCGCTTCAGCGTGAGCAGCAGCGGCATCGTCACCTTCCCCTCGCACAGGTCGGCGTAGCGACGCTTGCCGAGCGCGTCTTCGCCCTGCTCGTAGTCGAGGGCGTCGTCGCGCAGCTGGAAGGCCAACCCCAGCTGGCGTCCGTACTCGGCGACCCCGTGAATCTCCGAGCGGGTGACTCCGCCGAGAACCGCCCCTACCTCGCAGGCCGTCGAGAGCAGGCTGGCGCTCTTGCGCTCGATCACGCGGTAGTAATCGGCCTCGGTCACGTCGGCGTCGAAGCTGTGCTCGAGTTGGAGCAGCTCGCCCTCGGACATGGCGCGAATCGTGTTGGCAAAGGACGCGAGGATCGCGGGGTTGCCATCCTCTACGACCATCGACGAGGCGCGCGCGTAGAAGAAGTCGCCCGCCAGCACGGCGCGACGATTGCCCCAGATGGCGTTCGCCGAGGGACGCCCCCGGCGCAGGCTCGAAACGTCGACCACGTCGTCGTGCAGCAGCGTGGCCGTGTGGAGCATTTCGATGGCGGCGCCCAGATGCACCCGGCGCGGCCCCTTGTAGCCGCAGAGTTCGGCACACAAGAGCAGCAGCGCCGGCCGCAGGCGTTTTCCGCCCGCACCAAAGACGTGTTCGCCGAGGATCTCGACCAGGTCGGCCCGGCTCTCGAACTGCTCGCGGATCGCATGCTCGACCAGCGCGAGGGGCTCGTTGACCGATGCAAAGAGGTCGCTCGACGCAGAGGCTTTGTGGCTAGAGGTCCGGGGGGGATCGCTCATGGCGAGAAGGCTAGCGCACGGGGCATCGCTGTCAAAGGGTGTCGATCTAAAAACACGTGTATAAACAGTTAGTTACCGACCGTTCACGCGTGCGAACCCCGGTTCACCCGGGGCCTGGGGCCGACCGGCGAGGCGGCCTGGCCCCCCTGTAAACCCGCATCCGAAGACGAGTTGACAGCCTCCCAGCGACGCCTAGGCTGGCGCCGTCACCCCCGCAAGGCGCTGGAGGATCCCCCCGAATGTCCGCTCTCGAAACCTATGCCACCCTCGCCGAGACCAGCCTGCGGGGGGAAGCACCGACCGCTGCCCAGTCCCTCTGGATCCTCGATAGCCCCGAGGCGGACCTGCCCGGGCTGCTGCAGGCCGCCTTCGCCCCGCGCAAGGCGCACTTCGGACGCAAGGTGATGGTGCACGTGCTCAACAACGTGCAGAACGGCCTCTGCCCCGAGGACTGCGGCTACTGCTCGCAGAACAAAGACTCGAAGTCGGCGATCCGCAAATACGCGATGAAGAGCGACGACGAGATCCTGAAGGAAGCCGCGGCCGCCGTGAACGCCGGCGCCAGCCGCTATTGCATGGCGCTCTCGGGCCGCGGACCCACACTCGAGCGAGCGCGCCGACTCGGCGAGATCGTGAAGAAGATCAAGAGTCGGCACCGCATCGAGGTCTGCCTCTCGATTGGTCTGCTCGGCGAGGAACACGCGCGCATCCTGGCCGACGCGGGCCTTGACCGTCTCAACCACAACCTCAATACCAGCCGATCGCATTACGACGAGATCTGCAGCACCCACGATTACGACGACCGCGTGAACACACTGAAGGCCGCGAAGAAGTGCGGCATCGAGCCGTGCAGCGGACTGATCATGGGCATGGGCGAGACTTCCGAAGACCTCGTCGAACTCGCCTTCGAACTGCGCGGACTCGAGGTGCCCTCGATCCCCGTGAACTTCCTGATCCCCATCGAGGGCAACCAGGTGACGCACGACGGCAGCCTGCGGCCCGAACGCTGCCTGCGCGCCCTTTGCTTGATGCGGCTGGTGAACCCCAGTGCCGAAATTCGCATTGCCGGTGGGCGCGAGGGGCACCTGCGCTCGCTCCAGGCGCTGGGGCTCTACCCCGCCAACTCGCTTTTCGTCGAGGGCTACCTGACTACGCGCGGGGACGCCGCTGCGGACACCTATCGCATGATCGAAGACGCGGGCTTCGAGGTGGAGGGCAACCCGGATTGGCGCGAGGCGCGCGAGGCGCGACCTGGCCCAGCGGGAAGCGACTTTCGGCTCGACGGCGATGCGAACCTCTTGAAGCCCGAAGTGGCGAGGCCGCCCGCCGCATGAACCTCGACGCGTTCGCCGGCGAAACCCTCGATGCCATCCGCGAGCGCGGCACCTACCGCAGGATGCGCGTGCTCGGCGGGGCCCAGGCTGCGCGCATGGAAGTCGACGGGAAATCCGTCGCGCTCTTTGCCGGCAGCAACTACCTCGACCTGGCGCACCACCCCGCGCTGGTCGAAGCCTCCGCCCAGGCCTCCCGCGACTACGGCTGCGCCGCCGGCGGTTCGCGACTGATCAACGGCAACCTCGACCTGCACGAGGCGCTGGAGTGTGAACTCGCGGACTTCCTCGGGACCGAGGCGGCCCTCGCCTTCAACACCGGATACATGGCCAACGTCGGCGTGATCCCGGCCCTCGTTGGTCGCGGCGACATCCTGGTCTCGGACGAACTCAACCACGCGTCGATCATCGACGGCGCCCGGCTTTCGCAGGCGACGGTCCGCGTCTTCCCCCACGGCGACGTCGAAGCCCTCGACCGCGTGCTGGCCGAGTGCGCCGATCAGAGCGGGCGGACGCTGCTGGTGGTCGACGGCGTCTACAGCATGGACGGCGACCTGGCACCGCTCGCCGGAATGGTCGAATCCGCCCGCCGCCACGGCGCGATGGTGATGCTCGACGATGCCCACGGAACCTTCACCCTCGGCGAGAAGGGGCGCGGCAGCGCCGAGCACCTGGACGTCGAGGAGGGAGTCGATGTCCTGGTAGGAACTCTCGGGAAGTCGCTCGGCTCTTTCGGAGCCTTTGCCGCGGGCTCGGCGCTGTTGCGGGATCTGCTGGTCAACGTGGCGCGTAGTTTCATTTTCTCGTGTGCGCTGGCGCCTCCGCAGGTGGCGGCCTCGCGCGCGGCACTCGAGGTGGTCCGCGACGAACCCGGGCGACGCTGGCAACTGCAATGCAATGCCGCCCGACTGCGCGCGCGACTGGCTGCGGCCGGTGTCTCGACCGACCCTTCGTGCAGCCAGATCGTGCCGGTGCAGATCGGCGGAAATGCCCGCACCATGCGCATCTGCGAGGGACTCCTCGAGCGCGGCTTCTACGCCCAGGGCATCCGCCACCCCTCGGTACCAGAGGGAACCGCGCGCCTCCGCATCACCTTGATGGCGAGCCATCGCGAGCAGGAGATCGACGCCTTCGTCGACGCGCTCTGCGACCTGCTCGCGGAGCACCCGCCCGAAGCGGCCGCAGCCCCAAAGGCATGACGGCGCGCGGGTTCTTCGTTTCGGGCACCGACACCGACGTCGGCAAGACCGTCGTCGGCTGCGCACTGGTGCGCGGCCTGCGCTCCGCGGGGATCGACGTCGGGGTGATGAAGCCCTTTGAGACGGGCGTCGACCCGGATCGCGGTCCGCTGGACGCCATCGCCCTTTCGACGGCGGCGGGGGACCCCGACCCCCTCGATCTCGTCTGCCCGATTCGCTTCGCGCTGCCGGCGGCCCCCAACGTCGCCGCCGCCGCGGAGGGGCGCACTGTCGATCTCGAAATCGTTCGCCAGGTCTACACGGAACTCTCTGCACGCCACGAGTTCATGGTGGTGGAGGGAGCGGGGGGGCTGCTGGTGCCCACCACCGATACCGCGACGATGGCCGACCTCGCCCTCGACCTCGGGCTGCCGGTACTGATCGTTGCGCGCGGCCGCCTCGGCACCATCAATCACACGCGACTCAGTGTCGAGGAAGCCCTGCGGCGTGGGCTCGACCTCGTCGGCGTCGTGATCTCCCACGATCGGGAGCTGTCGCATGCCGATGCCGAGAACCTCGGGAGCCTGCGACGCTGGCTCGGAGATCGGCTGCTGCTGGAGATCCCGGTGCAGGCGCGACCGGAAGACGCTCCGATCGATGCGAGAAACATCGCTCAGCTCGTCGAGCGGCTAGACCGCCTGCAGGCAAAAGAACGGCCCGGCTCTTCTCTCGCGTTGCCGGGAGCGAGGTCAGCGGATAGTTTCGGGACTTCGTGACACGCGAGACCTCGGAGACATCCAGCAGTTCTGCGCCGGCCTCGGGAAGCGTTTCCCGAGAATCTGGTCTCTTCCGTCGTGTGCCGACGGGCCTCTTCTGGGTCGCCTTCGGAGCCTACCTTCTGGTGCGG
>CAJXIC010000020.1 GCA_913054385.1 uncultured Pseudomonadota bacterium | reverse complement strand
ACCTCCTGGCGCAAGGCCTAAGTGACCGAGGGCGTTATCAAAACTTGGAGCACGAGACCAGATTCGAACTGGCGACCCTCACGTTGGCAACGTGATGCTCTACCAACTGAGCTACTCGTGCGTGGAAAATCTGCGGGACCGCGGATGATTGGAGAGGAGCCCCCCGGCGTCAAGCCCACCCCGCGGAAGCCAGCGTTTCAAAGTTTCGAGATCTTCGCGGCTTTGTCTTCGAGCCCGGCGGTGGCGTTCCGGGTGTCGAAGATCCGCGGCGCCCGGGCCACGAGCCGCTCGTAATCGACCTCGGCGTGGTCGGTAAGGATCACCGCCAGATCGCAGCCCTCGAGCATTGCATCGTCGAAGTCGGTGTTCTTGTAAACCCGCCCGTCGATCTCGCACTCGCGCACGTAGGGGTCGTGGTAGGAGACGTCGGCCCCCTTCGCAGCCATCAGCCGGATCACGTCGAGCGCCGGCGATTCGCGCATGTCCCCAACCCCAGGCTTGTAGGCCACCCCCAGGATCAGCACCTTCGAGCCGTTCAGCGCCAGGCGATCCTCGTTCAGCAGCGCCACCACCCGCTCGACCACGTGCTCGGGCATGTGTCCGTTGATCTCGGTAGCCAACTCGATGAAGCGCGCCGAAAAGTTCAGCGACTTCATTTTCCAGGCGAGGTAGCTCGGATCCACCGGGATACAGTGGCCGCCCAAGCCCGGCCCGGGCAGGAACTTCATGAAACCGAAGGGCTTGGTGGCCGCGGCCTCGATCACCTCCCAGACGTCGAGACCGAGGCGCTGACACATCAGCGCCACCTCGTTGACCAGCCCGATATTGATGGCGCGAAAGGTGTTCTCGAGCAATTTCACCATCTCGGCGCTCTGAGTGGACGAGACCGGCACGACCTCGTCGAAGATCGCATCGAAGACGCAGCAGGCGAGATCGCGGCACAGCGGGGTTTCGCCGCCGACGACCTTGGCGATCTGTCGCACGGTGAATTTCTTGTTCCCGGGGTCGATGCGCTCGGGCGCAAAGGCCAGCGCGAAATCCTCCCCCACCTTGAGGCCACTCTCCTCGAGGATCGGCACGAAGAGTTCGTGCGTCGTGCCCGGGTAGGTGGTGCTGCCGAGAATGACCAGCTGCCCGGAGCGCAGCCGCCGCCGGATCTCCTCCATGGCGTCTGCCATATGTGAAAGGTCCGGATCCTTCGAGCGGGTGAGCGGGGTCGGCACGCAGATGTGGATGACATCGAGTTTCGCAATCACGGCGAAATCGTTGGTGGCCTCGAAACTGCCCGCCGCGCGCATCGCAGCAACGTCTTGCGAGGACACGTCCTCGATGTAGCTCTGGTTTGACTCGAGCAATTGGATCTTCTCGACGTCGATGTCGATGCCCTTCACCTGGAAGCCCGCACGAGCCAACTCGAGGGACAGCGGCAGCCCGACGTAGCCGAGGCCGATCACGCCCATCGTCGCCTCGCGCGATTCGATCCGAGTGCGCAACCCTTCGAGTCGACTCATGTGCCCTCCGCTTCGTCCGCGCCTTCAAGACTCGACCCGAAGTAATCCGCGAAATAGAAGTACCCCGACCAAAGCGTTAGTACGGTCGCGAGAGCGAGCAGCACCAGCCCGATCTCGCGGCCCGGCAGGCCCATCTGCGGGTAGTAGAAGAGGAGTGCGACGATTGCAGAGTTCTGCGACAGCGCCTTCGCCTTCCCCAACCAACTCGCCGGCATCACACGGCCACCCGCTGACGCGATCCCGCGTAGCCCGGTCACCGCCAATTCGCGCCCCACGATCACCACCGCCATCCAGGCGTACCCGTCGAGTCGGTCCACGGCGATCAGCATGATCAGCGCGGTGCTGACCAGCAACTTGTCGGCCAGCGGATCGAGGAGTTTTCCGATCCGCGTCACCTGCTGGCCGCGACGCGCAAGCCAGCCGTCGAGAATGTCCGAGAGCGCGGCCACGATGTAGAGCCACGCGAGTAGCTGCGAACCCGACCGCCCGGTGGCAAAGGGCAGCGCCATCAGCACCGGGACCATCGCCAGCCGGAAGGTGCTGATCGTATTCGGAAGGTTCCAGAACTCCTCGCGAGGGAATGCGCCCGCCAGCTGTGTCGTCCGCGTACCCACGCCCGGTGCGTTACCCATCCTCGATTGATGCTCCCGGCCGGGAAACCTTCGCCCGCGACCGACCTTTCGGCGCGGCGCAGAGGCCCACGACCTCTTGGGGAGCAATGCCCTCGGAGCGCACTCCGTGCTAGAAGGCATCGCCGTAGGCCACATAGTAGATCAGAACCCGATCGACGTAATCCTGGGTCTCGCGGAAGGGAGGGACCCCCTGATGCCGCCGGACGACGGCGGGGCCGGCGTTGTAGGCGGCTAGAGCGCTCCGCAAGTCACCGAAACGCTCGATCTGCTTCGCCAGGTAGCGGGCGCCGGCGCGAATGTTCTGCTCGGGCTCGAAGGCATCCTCGACCCCCAGGGCTTCGGCGGTTCGGGGCATCAACTGCATCAGGCCCCTCGCCCCAGAGCTCGAAATCGCATCCGGATCAAAATTCGATTCCGCGGCGATCACCGCCTTCAAGAGCGCCGGTTGCACCGACTCGTCGCGGCCCACGTCCAGGATCAGCGAATCGTAGAGCCCGATCCGGGGCGGTCCGGCCACCCGGCGCAGCTCCCGGGATCGAAGGCCCCTATCTGTTCTTATTTCGGGCTCGAAGCGGGGATCGACAGGCGCGTTGGTGAAGTGAACGACGCCGGCCTCATCGACATAGCGAAAGACGTCTGCGGCGGCTGATCCCGACGCAGCAAAGGCCGCGGCCAGCATCGTCCCGGCCCAGAAGCCATGCACTCCAGTCGCTCGCATCAAAGACAAGTCCCCACGCGGTCCGCAGTCCGACCGCCCCACCCGGTGCGCGTCTGCAGACCTGCCCGCGAAAGACCCCGCGCGTGGCGAGGCCCTCACCTCTCTTCGGTTCGAACCGGCAAGAGCCTAAATCGGCCCACCCCGGTCACCCCCGGGGCGGGTTGCGGCTGCTAGAATTCCCCTCTCGGCCCACTGGTGCGCGCTCGAGATCGAGGTCCGTCGATGCCGGCTTCCCAGCGATTCGATTTCCTGGTGATCGGAAGCGGCATCGCCGGGCTCTTCTACGCTTTGCGCGTGGCCGAAGCCGGCCAGGTCGCGATCGTCACCAAGAAGGCCGCGACGGACTCGGCCACCGACTGGGCCCAGGGCGGCATTGCCGCGGTGGTCGCGCCCGAGGACTCCTTCGAGGACCACGTCCGCGACACCCTGAACGCCGGCGCCGGACTCTGTCGCGAAGACGTCGTGCGCGCCGTGGTCGAGCGCGGTCCGCACATGATCGAGGCCCTGCGCAAGCATGGCGTCGAATTCGATCGCAGTGTCGACCCGATGCAGAACGTCGAGTTCGACCTCGGCCGCGAAGGCGGGCACACGAAGCGAAGGGTGCTCCACCACCGCGATGCCACGGGCCACGAGATCGAACGCTCACTGCTCGCCCAGGTGCGCGCGCACCCCCGCATCCGGATGTTCGAAAATTGCTGCGCCGTCGATCTGATCACCAGTCACCGAGCCGGCCGCAACGAGCCCGACCGTGCGCTGGGCGCCTATGTCCTCGAAAACGCCAGCGGCCGCGTCCGGCGCTTCCTGGCACCGATCACGATGCTGGCCACCGGGGGCGCCGGCAAGGTCTATCTCTATACCAGCAACCCCGATGTGGCCTCGGGAGACGGCATGGCCATGGCCTACCGGGCGGGGGCCTCGCTCAGCAACATGGAATTCATGCAATTCCACCCCACCTGCCTGTTCCATCCCGAGGCGAAATCCTTCCTGATCAGCGAGGCCCTCCGCGGCGAGGGCGCCATCCTCCGCACCCAGGAAGGCTTCGCCTTCATGTCCCTCCACCACGAGATGGCGGACCTCGCCCCGCGCGACGTCGTCGCACGCGCGATCGACACCGAATTGAAGCGCTCGGGCGCCGACTACGTCCTGCTCGACATTACCCACCGCGACCCCGCCTACATCCGCAATCGCTTTCCCACGATCTTCCAGCGCTGTATCGCCTTCGGCATCGACATCACGCGCGAAGCGATCCCCGTGGTACCCGCCATGCACTACAGCTGCGGTGGCGTGCGCACCAATCTCGAGGGAGAGACCGACCTGCCGAACCTCTTCGTGGCCGGCGAAGCCGCCTGCACCGGCCTGCACGGTGCCAACCGGCTGGCTTCAAACTCGCTTCTCGAGGGGCTTGTCTTCGCGGATGCCGCCGCGACTGAATCCATCCGCCGCTTCGGCTCGATCGAAGACTGCGGCGAGGTTCCGGGCTGGGACGAGGGCGACGCCACAGACAGCCACGAGGCGGTGATCATCACCCAGAACTGGGATGAGATCCGCCGCTTCATGTGGAACTACGTCGGGATCGTGCGCAGCGACCGACGTCTCGAGCGCGCTCACCACCGCATCGAGTTGCTCAAAGGAGAGATCAACGACTATTACTGGAATTTCCGCCTCACCCCCGACCTGATCGAATTGCGAAACCTCGCGACGGTGGCCGAACTGGTGATCGACTCGGCGCGCTCGCGCAAGGAGAGCCGGGGCCTGCACTACAACCTCGACCACCCCGAACGCGACGACGAACACTTTCGCTGCAACACCCTGCTCCAGCGCGGCGAGCGCGCACGACCCGAGCCCACCTGAGGCGCCCCGCCGCAGCGCGACCCCGAGCGCTTCGCTAGGCTGGCCGCCGTCGCAGAAGCCGCGACCCAACCCCTACCGCGCAAAGGAGGCCCCCATGCCGATCCAGGAAGGCGAGAAGATCCCCGCCGCCACCCTCAAGGAAACCAATATGCAGGACGTCACCACCGAGGCCCTGTTCGCGGGCAAGAAGGTCGTCCTCTTCGCCGTGCCCGGTGCCTTCACGCCGACGTGCTCCGAAAAACACCTTCCCGGCTTCATCGAAAAAGCCGATGCGATCCGCGCCAAGGGCGTTGACGACATCATCTGCCTCTCGGTCAATGATGCCTTCGTGATGGATGCCTGGGGCAAAGATCGCGGTGCGGGCGACAAGGTGCATCTCGTGGCCGACGGCAACGGCGAACTCTCAAAGAAACTCGGTCTCGACTTCGACGGCTCCGGGATCGGCTTCGGCCTTCGCGCCCAGCGCTTCGCGCTGATCGCCGAAGACGGGGTGGTCACGAAGCTCGCCGTCGAAGAGCCGATGAAGTTCGAGGTGAGCAGCGCCGAGGCGATCCTCGAAGCGCTCTGAGCGCTAGCGGCCCAAAGCCATCCCGACGAGGCGCGTGGCCAGGCGCTGTGGGTCGATCGACCGAAGGCTCCCGGAGCCCACCAGCGGTGCCCTCTCAACTTCGACGCCGAGGCGTGTGATCGCCTCGGGATCGATTGCGGCGGCGTAGACGCCTGCACCGTCGTCCAACAGCACGCGGTTCAGGATCCGCTCCACGCTGGTTTCTTCGCCGGCGTCGAGGCGCACCGTCTCGATCAGGCGAACCACGGCGTCGCAAACGCTCATCCCGAACTGTTCGGGATCTTCGCCGAGATTCGGAACGAAGACCTTCGGGCAATCGGCAGCGGCGATCGCGCTGCCGACACCGACCGGAAGCAGGTTGGCCAGGATGCTGGTGTAGAAGCTGCCCATCGGAAAGCAGATGAGCTGGGCTCTGCGGATCCAGTCGAGGACTTCGGTTGCCGCCTCGGGACGAACCGGCGTCGAATCATCGAGGCCAGCGATCACCGAAAGCTTCGCCACGGGCGAATCGATCGGCGTCGACTCCTTTCCGGTGACGCGATGTTGCCCGGCCAGGCCACGGCCGTCGGCGAGCCGGGCCTCCAGGTGGTAGTCCGCGTCGAGTACCGGGCGAACAAAACCTCGCGCCCGCACCAGCACCGCAAGCACGTCCGCCGCCGCGGCGAGGTCGCGATCGGCATCGAGGTAGGCCCCCGCCAGCACGAGGTTCCCGAGGCTCGCCCCGCGCAGGTCAAAGCCTTCGCCCAGGGCCTCGAGGGCGCGGCGCAGGGGACGCACCAGCAGTGCACTGCGAGCCGCGCCGACCGCGTCGAGTTCGGGCGCATTCCCCTCGACGATTTCGAGTACTTCCCGGCGACAGGCGGAAACGCTGGCGTCGCGAGGGAGCCTTCGCGCACACAGCCGCATCAGGGCCTCGGAATCGGGGTCGCTGCGGTCGGCCAGGGCGAGGATGCGATTGCGCAGATCCCCCACCGAGGGCATCCCAAGGCTCTCGCGCAAGCTCGCAGAACTGCCCCCGGAATCGAAAGGCGTGACCACGTGAAAGGAGCGATGGGTCAGGCGCAACAACTCGGGGCAGAGGTCGCGGAGAGCGCTGCCGCCGCTGAAGAAGAGCAACCGGGGACCGTCTTCCGGGGAAACCGGCTGGCTCTCGGCAGACGTGTCCGCTTCCGCGTCCCGTCTGGGATCGACGCTCCCGGCGCGAGCCACGCCGCTAGTCCTCCGGCGTCACGTAGGCCGAGGTGATGCCACCATCGACCATGAAGGTGGTGCCGTTCACGTAGGACGATTCCGGCGAGGCCAAAAAGAGCGCAGCGCGCGCGATCTCCTCGCTCGTCGCGAGGCGCCCCATTGGGATATGGACCAGCCGACGTTCACGGGCCTTGGGGTCCGCGAGCAACTCCCGTAGCAGCGGGGTATCGACGGGCCCCGGACACAGGGCGTTGGCGCGAATGCCCTGCCGCGCGTACTCGACCGCGATTTCGCGGGTCATCGCAAGTACACCGCCCTTGCTGGCGGTGTAGGCGATCTGCGAGGTGGCGGCGCCCACCACCGCGACAAAAGAGGCCATGTTGATGATCGACCCGCCTCCCGAGCGCAAGAGCGCGGGGATCGCGTACTTGCAGCCGAGAAAGACCCCCTTCAGATTGATGTCGATCACCTGGTCGAAGACGTCTTCGGGCGTGTCCACCGGAGAACCGTCGGCGTCGGGAAACACCCCCGCGTTGTTGAAGACAACGTGAAGACCCCCGCCCTCCGCTTCGGCGCGCTCGACCGCGGCAGCGATCTCGGCGCCACGGCTCACATCGGCCGTCACCGCGATCGCCCGACCTCCGGCGGCGCAAATCTCCTCGGCGACAGCTTCCGCGGAAGCCGCATCGCGGTCGCAGACACTGACGAAGGCGCCCTCGGCCGCGAAGAGCCGACACGAATCGCGGCCGATTCCGCTTCCTCCGCCCGTGACGAGCGCCGACAAGCCGGCGAGGCGCATGGCGTTCTCCTTTGAACCCGGCCCTCCCTTCGCACCTGCGAGGAGAACGGCTCGAAGATTCAGCCGCGCTCGAAGTAGCGGGCCTTTTCCCAGTCGGTCACGGCGCCTTCGAAGGCCGCCTGCTCGGCGCGCGCGAAGTGCACGATGTGGTCGACCACGTCGTCGCCGAAATGGCCGCGCACGAAAGCGCTCTTGTCGAAGTGCGCGATCGCCTCGGGGAGCGTTCCGGCGACCCGCGGCAGCGAATCCGCGGCGTAGGCATCGCCCTCGAAGAGCGGACCAGGGTCGATTTCGCGCTCGAGGCCATCCATCGCAGCGGCCATCAGGCCGGCATAGACCAGGTAGGGGTTGGCGTCACCGCCGGGGATCCGGCACTCGATCCGCACCGAATCCCCCTGGCCGACCACGCGGTAGCCCACGGTTCGATTATCAAAGCTCCAGGCCACGCGCGTGGGGGCAAAGCTTCCCTCGCGGTAGCGCTTGTAGGAATTGACCGTGGGCGCGAAAAGCAGGGTGAGGTCCCGGCTGTGCTCGAGCAGGCCTCCCACCGCGAAGCGGAAACGCTTCGAAGCCGTGACCGGCGCCCCGGGGAGCAACTCTTCCCCGGCGAAAATCGATCGCCCGTCCAGATCGCAGAGGCTCATGTGCACGTGCATGCTGTTGCCGCCGTGCATCGGGTGCCACTTCGCCATGAAGGTGAGCGCGGCCCCCTGTTGGGCTGCGATCTCCTTCGCCGCGTTCTTGTAGAGCACGTGACGGTCGGCCATCTCGAGCGCTTCGGCATAACGCAGATTGATCTCGTGCTGCCCGGCACTCGCCTCGCCCTTGCTGAACTCGACGGGAATCCCCGAAGCGTCTGCGCCGCGGCGGATCGCACCGATCACCGGCTCGGCGAAGCTCCCGGAGAGGATGTGGTAGTCCTCGTTGTAGGCGCCGAAGGGCTCGAGATCGCGGTATCCCTTCTCGCGCGCGTCGCGGTAGCTCTCCCGAAAGAGGAAAAACTCGAGTTCGGAGGCCATCTGCGCCACCCACCCGTTGTCGCGTGCGCGCTCGACCTGACGTCGCAGCACGTTTCGGGGAGCGACGGAGATCGGCTCATGAGTCGCGACATCCCTGCAGTCGCAGATCACCAGCGCGCTGCGGTCGAGCCAGGCCGCCGTTCGCAGCGTCGAAAGGTCGGGCTGGGCGTGCATGTCGCCGTAGCCCGTCTCCCAGCTGGTAAAGGCGTAGCCCGGCGTCGGGTCCATCTCCATGTCGCAGGCCAGCAGGTAATTGCAGACGTGCATGCCGCCCTTTGCGATCTCCTCGAGAAAGAAATTCCCGAGGATCCGCTTCCCTACCAGGCGACCGTAGAGATCGGGGACCAGCGTGAGAACCGTCTCGATCGAGCCATCGGCCACCGCGCGCTCGAGGGCCTGGAGGTCGAGGCGGCCGCGGCTCATACGCCGGGACCCGCCTGCGGCCGGATCATTCGTCGCTGACCTCGCGGAAGAGCGAGAGCTGCGGAACCTGCTCCTCCCCGCCGATGGCCACGGGGTAGTTCTTCGAGAAGCACGCGTCGCAGATCCCGCGTTTGAATTGCGAATCCGAGACCTGGTGCAGCCCCTCGAGCGAGAGGTAGCCAAGGGAGTCCGCTTTCATCAGATCGCGAATTTCCTCGACGCTGTTCTGGGCGGCGATCAGTTCCTCGCTGTTCGGCGTGTTGATCCCGTAATGGCACGAGGCCACCGAGGGCGGCGCCGAGATCCGCAGGTGCACCTCCCGGGCGCCTGAGTTGCGCAGCAGGCCGACGATCTTGACCAGGGTCGTACCGCGGATGATCGAATCGTCGACCAGGACCACCCGCTTCCCCTCGAGATAACCGCGCATCGGGTTGTGCTTCACCTTGACGCCGAAATTTCGGATCGACTGGGCCGGCTCGATGAAGGTGCGCTTGACGTAATGGTTGCGGATCAGCGCCGTCTCGTAGGGAATGCCCGTCTCTTCGGCATAACCGAGCGCCGCGGCGGTCCCCGAATCGAGCACCGGGACGACCATGTCGGCGACCACCGGGTGCTCCCGCGCCAGCGTACGCCCGAGCTCCTTGCGGAAGGAGTAGACGTTCGAACGCATCAGATTCGAATCCGGACGCGCAAAGTAGATCGACTCGAAGACACAGAAGTGCTCGCCGGCCCCCTTCGAGAAGGGGCGCATGCTGCGCAGACGACCCCGACGAATCACCACCACCTCGCCGGGCTCGAGGTCTCGCTCGAACTCGGCGCCGATCAGGTCAAGGGCGCAGGTCTCGCTGGCCACCACGAAGGCCCCGTCGAGTCGGCCGAGGCTCAGCGGTCGAAAGCCCTGGGGGTCGCGCGCGGCGATCAGCGAATCGGCCGTCAGCATCACTACGCTAAAGGCGCCCTTCACCCGAGACAGCGCGTCGATGAATCGATCTTCGAGGGTTTCCTCGCGACTGCGCGCGAGCAGGTGAAGGATCACCTCGGAGTCCGAAGTCGAGCCGAAAATCGCCCCGCGCCCCTCGAGGGCCCTGCGGATGGGCGCAGCGTTCACCAGGTTGCCGTTGTGCGCGATCGCGACCGGGCCTCCGTCGGTGGTGGCACAGATCGGCTGGGCGTTGCGCAGCGTGCTGGCGCCCGCCGTCGAATAGCGCACGTGCCCGATGGCGTGACGCCCGCTGAGTTTCTTCAGGAGTTCCTCGTCGAAGACGTCGGCGACCAGGCCCATTGCGCGCTGCACCCGGTGCTCGTGGCCGTCGGAGGAGACGATCCCGCAACTTTCCTGGCCGCGGTGCTGCAGGGCGTAAAGCCCGAGGTAGACGATGTTCGCGGCCTCGTCGTGCCCCTGGATGCCGAAGACGCCGCACTCGTCGTGGAAGCGGTCGCGTTGCCGCTCCCGCAGCCATTCCTCGCGTTCAGTGTCGGAGAGAGAGATCATCAGGTCTCCAGTCGGCGCGGAATGCCTCGCCGCCAGATGGTTTCGAGGACCGCAACCCGTGCATCGACCCAGAGTCTAGGCGATGCAGAAGAACCCGCCGGGGGAGCGATCTGGAGGTGCTCCCCGCCGGTCCGGCCGATGGCGCGGCAGGGCACATCGGCCGCCTTCGCCGCAGCCAGCAATTCGTCTGCGCGGGCCGAGGTCACGAGAACGCGCCCTGCCCGCTCGCCGAAGAGCGCCGCGGTCGCCGACTCTCCGGCCGGACCCGGGGCCGTGACCCATACCCCGAGGGCCGGGCGCGCGCGCTGCCCAAAACAACACTCCGCCAGGGCCACCGCCAGCCCCCCTTCGGCGCAGTCGTGCGCGCTGACGATCAACGCCGAAGCGATGCCCGAGGCCAGCAAGCCGTGGAGCCGCTTTTCGTGGACGAGATCGACCTTGGGGGGCATTCCCGCTTCGATGCCACGACGCAGCGCGAGCCATTCGCTTCCGGCGATCGAGGCC
Organism: uncultured Pseudomonadota bacterium; assembly: GCA_913054385.1. Taxonomy (GTDB): domain Bacteria; phylum Myxococcota_A; class UBA9160; order UBA9160; family UBA4427; genus JAYGCV01. Next base: position 2,566 of record CAJXIC010000020.1, on the reverse strand, counting down.
TCCTCGGGCCCGAGCAGGAAGACGTCGAGACCCTCCTTCGGAAAGTGCGACGGCGCGTGCTTCTGCCAATCGTCGAGCAACCCCACGACACCGATGGTGGGCGTGGGCAGGATCGAGGTCCCGGAGGTTTCGTTGTAGAAGGAGACGTTCCCCGAGATCACCGGCGTGCCGAGGGCAATCGCTGCTTCCGCGAGCCCCCGGGTGGCTTCGCTGAACTCCCACATGATCTCGGGTTTCTCGGGGTTGCCAAAATTGAGACAGTTGGTGAGCGCCAGCGGCCGTGCGCCGGTGCAGGCTACGTTGCGTGCCGCTTCGGCCACCGCGGCGCGGGTGCCTTCGAAGGGATCGATCCAGCACCAGCGCGGATTGCAGTCGAGCGCCATCGCCAGTGCCTTCTTTGTGGCGCTGCCATCCTCGCGGCAGACCCGAACCAGGGCCGCGTCGCCGCCGGGGCCGATCACGGTATTCCCCTGGACCAGTTGGTCGTACTGCCGATAGATCCATTCTTTCGACGCGAGGTTCGGCGAATCGAGGAGCGCCTCGAGGGCGGCCTCGAGATCGTCCTCCGGGGCGATGGCATCGAGGTCGAGTTGCTGACGCAGGGCCAGGTCGCTGGGCACGGCTTTGGGCCGGTTCACGATCGGCGAACTCGCGGCCACCGGATCGATGGGAAGTTCGACCACCGTCTCGCCGTACCAGCGGATTCGCATATGGCCGTCGTCGGTCACGCGCCCCACCACCGCGGCGTCCAGACCCCAACGCGAGAAGATTTCGAGTGCGCGTTTCTCCTCGCCATCGCGCGTGACGAGCAGCATCCGCTCCTGGCTCTCGGAGAGCAGCATCTCGTAGGGAGTCATGCCCTCGGCACGCTGGGGAACGCGGTCGAGATCCATTTCGATCCCGGTCCCCGCGCGCGAAGCCATCTCGAAGGAGGAACAGGTGAGCCCGGCGGCGCCCATGTCCTGGATGCCCACGATCACGTCGGTTTGCATCAACTCGAGGCAGGCCTCGATCAGGCACTTCTCGGTGAAGGGGTCGCCCACCTGCACCGTGGGACGCTTCGCCTCGCCGTCTTCGCCGAACTCCGCAGAGGCCAGCAGGCTGGCGCCGTGGATGCCGTCGCGGCCCGTCTTGCTGCCGGCGTAGATGACAGGGTTGCCCACCCCGGATGCCTTCCCGAGGAAGATGCGATCGGCGTCGACGATGCCGAGATTGAAGGCGTTGACGAGGATGTTCCCGCGGTAGCGCTCGTGGAACTGGGTCTCCCCGCCCACCGTCGCGACGCCCACCGGGTTGCCGTAGCCGCCGATGCCGTCGACGACGCCGCGCAGCAGGTGTTGGTGTTTCGGATCGTCGAGGGGACCGAAGCGGATCGAATCCATCGAGGCCACGGGCCGCGCGCCCATGGTAAAGATGTCGCGCAGGATCCCGCCCACGCCGGTGGCCGCCCCCTGCTTCGGCTCGATGAACGAGGGGTGATTGTGGCTCTCGATCTTGAAGACCGCGGCGAGTCCGTCGCCGATGTCGATGGCGCCGGCGTTTTCCCCCGGGCCCTGGAGCACGTAGGGGGCCTCGGTGGGGAGTTCCTTCAGGTAGGAACGGCTCGACTTGTAGGAGCAGTGCTCCGACCACATCACCGAGAAGATCCCGAGTTCCGAGTAGGTCGGCGTGCGGCCGAGAATCTCGAGGATCAGCGTATATTCGGCTTCATCGAGATCGTGCTCAAACGCGAGCGCGAGGTCTACGGTGGGTTCCTGGAGCTTGCTCATGCGACGCCCCCAGCGCGAGCCGCGTCGAGAAGCGAGCCGAGCAACACGATGCCGTCGGTGCCACCGATGCCGGCTTCCACCGCGTGCTCGGGATGCGGCATCAACCCGAAGACGTTGCCACGCGCATTGACGATGCCCGCGATGTTGGCAACCGAACCGTTGGGATTCGCTTCGGGGGTGACTTCGCCCGCAGCATTGCAGTAACGCAGCAAGACCTGCCCCTCGGATTCCATCCGCTCGAGTTCCTCCGGCGCAACCGTGTAGGCGCCTTCGCCGTGTTTGATCGGAATGTGCAGGACGTCACCGACTGCGGCGCGACTCGAAAACGGCACCACTGAGTTTTCGACCCGCAGGTGAACGAAGTCGCAGATGAAATGAAGCTGATGGTTGCGAAGCAAAGCGCCGGGAAGCAGGCCCGATTCGCAGAGAATCTGGAAGCCGTTGCAAGTCCCGAGGACGGGCCCGCCACGCTCTGCAAAGCGCGTGACCGCGGCAACGATCGGAGAGAAGCGCGCCATCGCACCCGTGCGGAGGTAGTCGCCATACGAGAAACCACCGGGCAGCAACACGGCTTCGGTGCTGCGCGGCAGTTCTTCGTCGCCATGCCAGACGAGTTCGGCCTCGGCTCCGAGGACGCTCTTCATGGCGAACCGCATGTCGCGGTCATCGTTCGAACCCGGGAACTGCAGCACCGCGAACAAGAGAACCCCCGTGCCTGCCGCGATCCGCTCCCGCAACCCCCGCCGTCAAACCCCGCCGCCAACCCAGCGGGGAGCGGTGGACCGGCGAGGGGCCCC
>CAJXIC010000019.1 GCA_913054385.1 uncultured Pseudomonadota bacterium | reverse complement strand
GGCGACGAGAACGAGTTCGGCGAGCGGCTTCTTGACGCTTGGCAAGAGTGCGCGGATCGCGCGTATGCTCTTGCGTATTTTCTGAGCCGACACTCCGGCTTCGATCAGACGGACGGTGGCCTTCAGGGCCACGAGATCTTCGAAGGTGTACCGGTGATGGCCTCCGGGAGTTCGTGCCGACGGCTCTACGAGGTCGGTCTGCGCCCAGTACTGCAGTTGCCGCCGCGACACGCCGAGGATCTGCACGACGTCGCGACTGCGGAAATATTCGATCGGGCCGCCGGAAGCGGAGCGGGGCTCGGCGCGCGACGGTGCAGCGGCGCGGGCCCTTGCTCGCGAGCCGGCTGTCGGAACAGGGGTCGACATCGACGGGCTCCTTCGGCGGGTTCCGCGGGTGAACCCAATGCAGAGCAAACGCCCCGGGGCCCGGAAAGTCAAGCCGAAAGCGATGATCTTTTGTCTCGATCGGAGGTGTGGGCAATTGGCTACGAATCTCGATCCGAGAGGCACGATGGCCCAGGCCTGTTGTCGGGCGGCTCGCGCGCCCGGCGCAGCGGCTGCCGGCTTCTGTCGGGCTCGCCGCGGCCCGAGGCGGTAGGCTGTCGCCGATGGACCACCCTGAAAAACCGCAGACGTCCGGGCGCTCCGGGGTTCTGGTGATCGACGGCCCTTCGGAGCGGCCTTTCATGCGCGGAATCCTGGTCCATTCGCTGATGGCCCGGGAGCTGCCCTTCGATGACGCGCTGCGCGTGGCAGGGCTCGTGAGCGAAGCCCTGCAGGGGCGCCTGCAGATCGAGCGGGCCGACCTCGCGGAGATCGTGCAGCAGATCGTGGGGCGCGAATACCCGGAGATTTCGCTGCTGCCGGCGGCGGAATTGTCGGCCATCGACGTGCGGGGCCGATCCGGTGCGGGTCCGTTTTCGAAGGGGCGGCTCTCCCAGTCGCTGTTGGCTTCGGCGGTCGATCCCAGTGACGCTTTCGACGTCGCCCGGGAGATCGAGGTCGAATTGCACCGCCGCGGGATCGCGGAGATCGGGCGCGCGGATCTTCGCCGCATGGCCTTCAAGGCCCTCGATGAGCGCTTCGGCTCGAGAACCGCCGAGCGCTACCTCACCTGGCGGCACTACCAGGAACCCGAACGGCCGGTGGTGATCCTGATCGGCGGGACCACCGGTGCTGGCAAGACCTCGGTGGCCCTCGAAGTGGCCCTGCGCCTCGGCATCAGCCGGGTCCTCTCCACCGATTCGATCCGCCAGATCATGCGCATGCTGATCCCCCGCGAGCTCGTCCCCGCGCTCCACGTCTCCTCCTTCGATGCCCACCGCGAGCTTCCCACCGCACGCGAGGGGGGGAACCCGGTGGTCGACGGTTTTATCAACCACGCCTCGGCGGTGGCGATCGGTGTGCGTGCGATGATCGAGCGATCGATCGAAGAGAACGCGAGCCTGATCCTCGACGGTGTTCCCCTGGCCCCGGGGACCATCGACCTCGAGGACTACGCCGACGGGGCGGACGTGATCCAGGTGATCCTTGCTCGTCTCGACGAGACAGCCTTCCGCAGCCACTTCGTCACGCGGGCCGAGCGCGAGCGCCATCGCGATTCGCAGCGCTACCTCGAGAACCTCGACGCGATCCTTGGCGTGCAGGAATATCTCCTGGGTCTCGCCGAAGACAACGACGTCCCGATCATCGACAACGTCGCGGTGGATCAGTCGGTACGACGGGTCATCGAAGTGGTTGTCGACACCCTGCGCAAGAAGAAGGAAGTCGATCTCTCGTCGCTGCTCCTGTAGACGAATGGCGGAGGAGATCGAGAAGGAGCGCGGCGTGGATTACTGCGGGAAGCAGCGGGGATTTTCTTCGATCGCCGACTCGCCCGGCGGCAGAGTCACCAACGGCGAAGTGCGCCGCCATGGGGCGTAGGCTCAAGTTCGACATGCCGGGCCCCGACTGGCGGCGCGAACTCGGAGACTTCCGTGAGACGCCGCGCGAGGCCTTCTTCGGCACTCCGTCGGGGTGTCTGCTGGTGGTCGAGGTCGGCTTCGGTCGCGGCGAATTCCTGGTGCAACAGGCGCAGGCCCATCCGGATCACGTTTTTTTGGGCATCGAGGTCTCGTGGAAGCGCTGTCTGAAACTGGCGCGGCGTCTGGCGCGGACCGAGATTGCGAACGTCCGACTGTTGGCCGACCCGGCCGAAGAGGTGCTTGGAGACGGCCTTCGCGAAGGCGAAGTCGAGACCTTCTGGGTGAACTTCCCCGATCCCTGGCCGAAAGCGCGACATGCCCGCCGCCGATTCGTCCGACCCGACACGATCGCGCGGGTTGCGCGCTGCCTGCGGCCCGCGGGCTTGCTGCACGCCGCCACCGATGACCCCGACTACGCTACGCAGATCCACGAGGTCCTGGCGGGCGAAGCCTCTCTCAAGAACGTCCACGCGACCGCCTGGGTCGACGAGGTTCCGGGTCGCATGCCTACGGCCTACGAACTCGAATGGCGTGCCGAGGGCCGCCGGATGCATTACTTCAGCTATCGCCGTCGCGAGGCATCGGCGTGAGCGAGCGCACTTCTTTCAAGGATCTGTCGCCCGACGAATTGCGTGAACGCCTCGAGGCGCAGGGCCACGAGCGCTTTCGCGCCGACCAGCTTCTGGCCTGGGTCTACCGCCGTGGCGTCGCCGAACCCGAGGCCATGACCGATCTCTCGAAGGCCCTGCGCGAAGAGCTTTGCGCGGAGTGGAACTTTCGGCCGCTCTCTTGTGAGCGCATTGACGTTTCCAAGGACGGGACGCGAAAATTTTCGCTGCGGACCAATGACGGGGCGCTGATCGAATCGGTCGTGATCCCCGAGGCGCGACGCAACACCCTCTGCGTCTCGACCCAGGTGGGGTGTGCCCTCGCGTGTTCCTTCTGCGCCACCGGGGCGATGGGTTTCGACCGGAATCTCCAGGCTTCGGAGATCGTCGACCAGCTGTGTATCGCGCGTGAGGTACTCGGAGCCGACGATCCGATCACCAACATCGTCTTCATGGGGATGGGCGAGCCGCTGATGAATCTTCCGAATGTGCTGCGTGCGATCGAGATCTTCATCGCCCCCAAGGCCTTCGCGATGGCACCGCGTCGCATCACGGTTTCGACGGTGGGCGTCATCTCCAGGATCGGACCGCTCCTCGAGGCGGCCCCGGTGAACCTGGCGGTTTCGTTGCACGCCACCACCAACGCGGTGCGCGACGAGTTGGTGCCGCTCAATCGCAGCGTTCCGCTCGAGAGCTTGCTGGGGACCCTGCGCAGCGAGCCGCGCATCACCCCGCGACGCCCGGTTTTCTTCGAGTACACGCTGATGGCGGGCGTCAACGACTCTCCCGAAGATGCCGGACGTCTTCCGAACCTGCTTCGGGGCATCCCCTGTCGCATCAACGTCATCCCCATGAATCCCCACCCGGATGCGCCGCAGCGTGCCCCCGAAAAGGCCGTTGTGGATCGCTTCACCCAGGTGCTTCACGAGGCGGGGATGATCGTCACGCTGCGCCGCAGTCGCGGCTCCGACATCGCGGCGGCCTGCGGACAGCTGGCCCGCCGTGCGCCCAGGGAGGCCACGACGCAGTCCTGAGGGCCTCCCACCTCCCCCGGATCAAGATTTCAGCGGGAGGGGTCGAAACGGGAGTGGGAGGCCAGAAGTGATCTACGCGGTGGGGGACATCCACGGGGAATGCGAGAAGCTCGAGGAGTTGCTCGCTTGCCTGCCGCTCAAGGAAGGCGACAGCCTCGTCTTTCTCGGAGATTACGTGGACCGCGGCCCGGATCCACGCGGGGTGATCGAAACCCTGATCGCTCTGCGGGCGACGCGCCGCTGTACCTTCTTGCTCGGAAATCACGAGTCGATGTTTCTCGACTATCTAGGTTGGACGGATCCGCGGCATCAAGGCGCCGAACTGTTTCTCGACAACGGCGGGCAGCGGACCCTCGAAAGTTACGGCCTCGACGCGCGTGCCTCGCGGCGCGGAGCGGGGCCACGCCTGCCCGGAGACCATGAAGAATTCTTGCTCGGGCTTCCATTGTTCTACCGCGAAGACTCGTATCTCTTCATCCACGCGGGCCTCGGGGAGTGTCGCCGGACGTCCAGCGACCTGGAGGCGAGCCTGCTCGCAGCGCGCACCGATGACCTGCTGTGGAACCGGACCCTCGGTGACGCGCGGCACGAATTCGGGATGACCGTGGTCTACGGTCATACCTCACAAGAGGATTTCGGCGTGCGCTGGAATCTTCCCTACAGCGTCGGGATTGACACCGGTGCGGTCTACGGAGGGCCGCTGACCGCGTTGCGCCTACCGGACCATGAGATCTTCCAGGTCTGAAGCCGAGGCATCCGATTCTCGATTCTCCCGTCCCCGATTCTCCGCGACGGGGATCAGCCGCCCGAAGTGGCGGGCCCGTGCCCTCGGACGCGCGGTGCCAGCAGCTTCGTGCCGACGTGCAACTCGCGCGACCCGATGTCGGGGTTGTAGTGGCGCAGCAGCCACAGCGGAATGCCGAAGTGTTTCTCCGCCAGCCACCACAGCGATTCTCCCGACCGGGCCCGGTGGGTTCGCGTGCCGACGATTTCGAAGCGTTTGAAGTAGGCGCGTTGCAGCGCGCGGTGGTGGGCCACCCTCTGTGTCTCGAACTCGTTCGGCCTTACGCGAACGAAGTCGAGTTCGATCCGCCGGCCCACGTCGAGCCGGCTATTTCGCCCAATTCCGTTGCGGCTGCGGAGGGCATCGACGGAAATTCCGAGCCAGGCGGCGTAGTGGCCGAGGGTTTCGCTCGCCTCGACTTCGATGCTGCCGTCTGGGCGTACGGAGTAGTCGGTGGGGTCGCCGGCGCGTCGCTCGCTGCCGGCGTTGCGGCTGCCATCGCTGCGATCGAGGCGCAGGACCTGCCCGATGCGGATCCGGTTGCGGTCGCCCAGGCCGTTCTGGCGGACGAGTTCGGCGGTGGTCGTGCCGAAGCGCCGGGCAATCTGCGAGAGGGTATCGCCGGCGCGGACTAACACGCTCCCGGTCGGGGCGCGGGCCCCGGGGTAGTCGTAGACGCCAGCGACCACGTCGGGGGCCTTCGCGAAGGGCAGCTTTAGTTTCTGCCCAATCCAGATGCGGTTTGGGTTTCGCAGGCCGTTCAGGGCCATCAACTGGCGTTGGGTGACCCCGTGGCGAGCGGCGATCTTCGAGAGCGCGTCGCCACGGCGTACGGTGTAATTCTGGTCCGGGATCTGCCGGGCGTAGCGGTGGCGTGCGGGCAGGGCGGCGAGACTTCGCACGTCCGTCGCCGGGAGGCGGAGTTCGAAGCCCTTTGGAATGTGCTTGGCTCCCGACCAGACGGTTTCCTTCAGCGCCGGATTGGCCGCCCTTAGTTGCGCCGTCGAAAAGCCGAAGTGTTTCGCCAATGCGCCCGCCGGGACGAAGTGCTCGATGCGGACGATCTCGAAGCGTTCGACCGGGGCCTCGGGCAGTGGGCCGAAGTACTTCTCGGGGTCGGCCTCGATTTCGCGCGCCGCCAGAAACTCGGCGTAGAAGTTTCGGGAGGCGAAGCCGAAGGTACGCCCCCGGTATTTCTCGACGATGACCGCGAGGTCCGTGGAGCCGGTGATGCGCACGGCACGGCGCACGCCGCCGGCACCGTGGTTGTAGGCGGTGATCGCGAGAGGCCAGCTTCCCGTGATCTCGAGGTTCTGGGCGAGCAACTGCGCCGCGGCGCGGGTGGAGGTGTAGGGGTCGCGCCGCTGGTCCTGCACCCGATCGACGCGCATGAAGCGTCGCGCTGTGGACGCGGTGAACTGCCACAGGCCAGCGGCCCCGGCCCGGGAGCGCGCTGCGGGGTTGAAGGACGATTCGACGTGGGGGAGGGCGGCGAGGTCGCGGGGAAGCCCGGCTTCCTCGAGAGTGGCGTGGATGTGGTCGCGGTAACGACCGGCTCGGATCAGGCCCTCGCGAAATCGATCCGCCTGCCCGGTCTGCACCCGCACGCGGGAGGCCGCCGCCCGCAATTCGTCGCTGCGCACGCCCCTTGGCCAGCTCGCAAGGACCCCTTTCCCGGTGGGGCCGAGATGGCTGCGACGCCCGCGCCCAAGGGCCTCGAGGGCCTTCTCGATCGGCTTTCGGGCCGCGTCGGCGATCCGATTGCGTTCGCGGGCACTCGCCCCGTCCGGGAACACGACCTCTCCGTAGACCACGCCGAGGTGCACGGTGTCGTGGATCAGGCCTCGCGTCGAAGGGACCTCGGAGTAGATCCGGAGCCAGAAGGCGACGTTCGGCTCGAGGGCTTCGGGGCGCGGAAAGAGATCGGTCGCCGCGGCGCCAGGCGTTGCCGCCAGCGCGATCCCCACGGCCATCACCCACTTCGCGAGTTGCGTCACCAAAGATTTCCGTCGCGCCGGGGGGGGCAGCACCGTTGTTTTCGGACAGTCTAACAACTGTGCCACGAGAAAATCGGGGACGGTCCGGTTTTCCTGCGTTTGGGGACACCCGTGTTCTGGGGATGATCCTGCTTTTAGCGAACGGTTGGGCGATTCCGATTGCGAGGGGCTGTACCCGGCGCCCGCGGTGAAGGGGGTTGCCGCCGACCGCGCGCCTTCTCGCATCCGTAGGGGGCCCCGTAACGCCAGAAGCGACGGGTCCCTATCGACACGACTGTTGGGCAATCGCGAATCGACCGGCACACCCCCCGGACGGTGGCCGCCGAACGGAACCTCTCGCCACTCGTGCTTCCTCGATCCCCAAAGGCAACAAAGCAACAACGTCCCCGTCTGGGGCAACGTCCCGGTCTGGGGGGGGCGGCTAGCGCTTGCGACCCTTGCGGCGCGACTTGCGGGCCTGCTTTCGCTTGTTCTTGCGGCGGGCCTCGGCGCCGCGACGGGTGCTCAGGGCGGCGCGCGGAGCGGCTCCCCCTGCGAGCAGCGCGGTCGGGTCGCCGCCGGCCCCGGAGAGCTGCGCCATCCCCGGGAAGCCGCCTCCGCCGCTGCCGAGCTTGATCATCATGTCCTTCATCTGGAAGAAGCGCTTCAAGAGGTCGAGGACTTCGCGGGCCCGCCGCCCGCTGCCCCTGGCGATGCGCGCGGCCCGGCTCTTGTCGATGGCGTTGGGGTCCGAGCGCTCTTTCGGCGTCATCGACTGGATCATGGCTTCGACCTTCACGAGTTCGCCCTCGTCTGCCTGGTCCGCTATGGCACCCATCCCGGGGAGTTTCTCGAACATCTCGCGCAGCGGGCCCATCTTCTGGATCGTTCGTAGCTGGGTCAGCAGATCCTCCAGGGTGAACTTGCCCTTCATCAGACGCTCGGCGTCCTCCTCGGCCTGCTTTTCGTCGACGACCTCCTCGAAATCTCGGACCAGGCCGACGATGTCGCCCATGCCGAGGATCCGCGAGGCCAGTCCCTCGGGCCGAAATTCTTCGAGGCGGTCGAGCTGCTCCCCGGTCCCCAGAAACTTGATCGGCACACCGGTGACGGCCTTCACCGCCAGCGCGGCTCCGCCGCGCGCATCGCCGTCGAGCTTCGTCATGACGATGCCGTCGAGATCGAGGTGCTCGCTGAAGCGCTTCGCGACGTTGACGGCGTCGCGTCCCATCAGTGCGTCGCAGACCAGGAGCCGGTTGGCCGGCGCGACCCGTTCGTCGATCTGCCGGAGTTCTTCCATCAAATCTTCGTCGATGGCCAGCCGCCCGGCGGTGTCGTAGATGAGGGCGTCGCGCTGCTCGTTGCGGGCGCGCTGGAGGGCGGCGAGGCAGATCTCCGGCGGCAGCTCTCCGGCAGCGCCGACATGAACGGGGACCCCGAGAGAGGCGCCGATGGCCTGCAACTGCTCGACCGCTGCCGGCCGGTAGATGTCTGCGGCCACCAGCAGCGGGCGGTGGCCCGACTTCTGCAGGTGGCGGGCGAGCTTTCCCGCCACCGTGGTCTTGCCGACGCCCTGGAGTCCGAGCAGCAGCACCGAGACGCGCCCGTCGGCGCGCGCCAGGCTCGAATCGACCGGGCCCATCAACGCGGTCAACTCCTGTTCGCAGATCGCCACAAAGTGCTGTCCCGGCGTGACGCGCACCGAGCGCCCATCCGAGTTGCGCACCCGGGTGCGAACCTTTTCGCCGAGGGCGCGCTCGCGCACCTTCGCCAGGAAGTCGCGCGTGACTTCAAAATCGACGTCGGCTTCGAGCAGCGAAGTGCGCACGTCGCGGAGCGCCTCATCGATCGCCGTGGCGCCGAGTTCGCGGACGCCGCGCAGGCGTTCGGTGGCGTTCTGGAAGCCCTGGCTGACGGTTTCGAGCAACGGTCTCTCCTCGCGGGAGGCGAATGCTAGCCCGCTCGCCCGGACGCGCCCCGCCCCGGCGCTGGGCGCGCTCCGCTTGCTCGGCGCCATGGCGACGTGCGAGACTGCGGGAGCGGGCGCCGCAAGTGGCCCCGGCGGCGTTCCGCGCACAGGAGAAGGCATGGCCGAGAATGTCGAAGCCCCGATCACCGGGAAAATCTGGAAGATCGAGAAACAGGTGGGCGATGCGCTCTCCGAAGGGGAGACGATCTTGATCATCGAGTCGATGAAGATGGAAATTCCGGTCGAGGCGCCGTGCGCGGGGACGCTCTCGGAGATCCGGGTCGAAGAAGGCCAGGCCATCTCTGAGTTCGACGTACTGGCGGTCATTGACTGACGCCGTGACGGGAGACTTCGCGGGAGCATCGGGCTCGCTCCGGGTTCGGGCGCTCGGGCCGGGAACGCGAGCGGAAGCCTTGGAGTACGTGCGCGGGGGGCTGCCCGAGGACCTCCTGCTCCTCGACCTCCTGGGGCTGCCGGCGGGTCGCGACCCGAGCGGTGCGATGGTGCGGGGCATGGGGGCCTGGCAGGCAGGCCGCCTGGTGGGCGTCGCCCTTTCGCACCCCACCGTGCTGCTCGATTCACGCATGGCCCCGGAGGTCCTCGAGGCGCTCTGTGGGCCGCTCGAAACCCTGCAAGGCGGGCTTCTGAAAAGCGCGGAAGGGCCCGTGGCAATGCTCTGGGATCGCCTCGCTGCGTGCGGTCGCAGGCTGACCCTCGATCGCATGGAGACGGGCCTTTTGCTGCGGCCGGGCGAGTCGAAGGGGACCTCTTCACCCCCGGGTCCGACGCTGCGGGCCGCGCGCCGCGAGGACCTCGATGCCCTGGTTGGGATCGCGCGAGCGAGCCTGCGCGAGGAGGGGCGCCCGGATCCCGGCGATTTCGACCCCCGCGGCTTTCGTCGCTGGGTGGATTCGCGCCTGTCCCGCGCCCGGATACTGGACGTCGACGGCGAAGTTGCGTGGGCGGGGTATGCCGACGTTCGACGGCGCGAAGGCTGGCTGATTCAGGGCGTCTACACGAGGCCCCCGCTGCGCGGGCGTGGACTGGCGCGCGCTGGGATGGCGGGCTTGGTCGCCGAGGCCCGGGCCGCCGGTGCAGACCACGTGCAGCTCACGGTCGTCGACGGCAACGACGCCGCGCATCGCCTGTATCGGGGGCTGGGTTTCGAGCCCTATGGACGGGTGCGGACGCTGGTTTTCGCCTGATCCCGGCGGGCGAAGCGTGCTTGGATCGCTTCGCCGGACTCGGCTACGCTGCCGCGCCGCGACCGCGATCAGGCGGTCGCAGTGCCCCAGCCCTCGAAGGAGTCCCCCATGGGTCTATTGGATGGAAAAGTCGCGATTGTTACCGGCGCGGGAGGTGGCCTCGGCCGCGAGCACGTGCTGGCCCTTTCCGCAGAAGGCGCCGCCGTCGTCGTCAATGATCTCGGCGGAGCGCGGGATGGAACCGGCGAAGGCCAGAACATGGCCGACAAGGTCGCCCTCGAAGTCAAGGCCGGCGGCGGCGAGGCCGTCGCGAACTACGACAACGTCGCCACCGTCGAAGGCGGTCAGAACATCCTGAAGACCGCGCTCGATGCCTTCGATCACGTCGACATCCTGATCAACAACGCCGGCATCCTGCGCGACAAGTCGTTCGCGAATACCACCGAGGAACTCTGGGATCCCGTGGTGGCGGTTCACCTGAAGGGGACCTACTGCGTCACGCATGCGGTCTATGGTCACATGAAGGAGCGGGGGCAGGGCGGTGTGATCATCAACACCTCGTCCACCTCGGGCCTGAACGGAAACTTCGGCCAGTGCAACTACGGCGCGGCGAAGGCGGGCATCGCGGGCTTCTCGCGCTGTCTTGCCATCGAAGGCGTCAAGTACGGGATCCGCGTGCACATCCTGGCGCCGGTGGCGCTGACGCGGCTGACCGAGGACCTGCCCGGATTCGACGAGTCGATGAAGGAGGGCATGCGCCCGGGTCTCGTCTCGCCGCTCGTCACCTTCCTCGCGAGCGACCTTGCGAAGGATCTCACCGGAAAGACCTTCTTCGTCGGCGGCGGGCGCATCGCCGAGATGCGCGTCGTCACCCACACGGGCATCACGAAGAAGGAGGATGGCGGGCTCTGGACCGCAGGCGAGATCGCCGAGAAGATGACCGCGGGAGACATTCTGCTCCCCGAGTAGCTCGATTCCGCACCGTTGCAGACGACCCACGCGGGGGGACCGGAGTGCCGGTCTCCCCGTTTTGCTTGTGGAGGGCCGGGCACCGTGGTAGAGAAACGAGGATGCAGGACGCCCCGCCGCAACCGGTTCCCGGGCCCTCCGCAGGCGCACCGGGACGCGAGCCCGGCCCCGCTTCAACCGGGCCGGTTGGCGATCCCTATTCGTCGATGGCCGAGCGTTTCAACTGGCCCTTTCGCTGGTTCGCGCGCCGCTTCTTCCAGCACTTCGAGCTCGATCCAAAGCAGAGCGCGACGCTGCGATCTCTTGAGACCCAGGGCGCGGTGGTCTACGTCATGCGCTACGCGAGCCGTCTCGACTACTTCCTTCTCAACACCCTCTTTCTCCGCACCGGCCTGCGACTTTCACGTTTCGCCAACGGCTTTCGCTTCTACTACTACCGACCGATCTCGGAAGCCGTAAAACTGTTCTTCGGGCGCCCCCGCACCCACCCCCGCGAGGTCGAGCACAAGGCGGATCGCCGCGTCGCACGCGAGTTGATCCGCAGCGGTGACTCCTTCTTCCTCTTTTTGCACACGGCCCAGCAGACGACGCTGCGCCGGGCGGGGCGACGCCGCGAAGACGAACTCGACCTGTTGTTGGAAGTGGTGCGCGCGACCTGGGGCGGCGATAAGCCCGTTTCGGTGGTTCCCCTGGCGCTCTTCTGGCGCAAGGGTCCGCGCGCCGAAAATCGCTTCCTCAACCTGAACTACGGGGGCCAGACGCGGCCCTCGGATCTGGCGAAGGTGGCGTCCTTCCTGGCGACCTATCGCTCGCTTTCGGTGAAAATCGGTGCGCCCACCGACCTGCGATCCTTCATCGAGGCACGTCGTTCTGAGGGTCCCCAGATGGTCGCGCGCAAGGCGCACCGCGCGATGCTTCTCTACTTCTACCGCGAGGAGAAGGTCGTCCGGGGGCCGACGCTGCGCAGCCGCTACCGCGTGTTCGAAGAGGTGCTGCGCGATCCGCGGGTCGATGCCGCAATCAAGGCGATGGCATCGCAGCGGCGGGGATCGCCCGATCGAGCGCGACGCGAAGCGGAGAAGATCTTCTTCGAGATCGCCGCCAACATGAACTCGACCTTCCTCGCGGCGCTCGCCGCGATTTCCGATTGGATGTTCAAGCGGATGTTCGCGTCGGTCGAGGTCAGCGGGCTTGAGCGAGTCACCGACTACGCGCGCTGGAACCCCATCGTACTCGTGCCGAACCACCGCTCGTATTTCGACTTCGTGATCCTTTCGTGGCTCTTCTACGTCAATTATCTCCTGCCACCGCACGTCTACGCCCGCGACAACATGAAGATGGGTCCCGTCGGGTTCGTCTCCCGGCGGGTGGGTGCCTTCTTCGCCCGTGGGAAGTTCGATGATCCGCTCTACAAGGAGGTCTTCCGCGCCTACATCGGTTACCTGGTGAGACAAGGCCTGACCCAGGAGTTCTTCATCGAGGGTGGCCGCTCGCGAACGGGGAAGACCCTGGCGCCGCGCTTCGGAATGCTCTCGTGGAATCTCGACGCCTTCCTGCGCAGTAACCGCCGCGACCTGTTCTTCGTTCCGGTGGGGATCACCTACGAGCGGCTCGTCGAAGAGGGCTCGCTGGTCGAGGAGCGGCAGGGGGGTGCGAAGACTCCCGAGTCGGCGATCGGCCTGGTGCGAGCTCGCAAATTTCTGCTGCGGCGTTTTGGGACCGCGCACGTGAACTTCGGTGAGCCGATCTCGCTCTCGGCGGCATTGGGCCCGCGCAGAAGTGAGCTGGCCCAGGCGGGGCCGGGGGAGATGGAGGCGGAGAAGCGTCGCTTCGTCGAAGACCTCGCGCATCGGATCGTCGAGCGCATCAACTGCGCCACCGCCGCGAACGCGACGGCCGTGGCCGCCAGCGTCCTGCTCGGTTCGAGGCATGCGGGTCTGCGCCGGGACGACTTTGTCCGGCGCATGAGCGAAACCGTGGGCCTGCTTCGGCTCCAGGACGTGCGCCTGACCCGGGCGCTTCAATCGGCGGATGAGGGCTTTGGAGAGACCGTCGGTTTCCTCGAACGTGCGGGTCTGGTCCGCGTCACGGGGAGCGGTGACGCTTCGGTGATCTCCTGCGACCCCGGGAAGCGTGCGGCCCTCGATCTCTACCGGAACTCGATCGTGCACTTTCTCGCGGCCCCGAGTTTTCTGGCGCGCCGGCTGCTCGCAGGGCCGGCATCGCTCGCGACGCTGCGCGAAGACCTGGCGATCTGGCAGGATCTGCTCTACCGCGAGTATTTCATGCCGCGGGGCGAAGTGCTGGCGGCGCACTTCGAGGCCTACGTCGAGCATTTCGAGGAATGCGGATGGCTCCGCGTTGTGGACGCGGCGTTCGTCGTGACGCCCGAAGGCGAGGTTTCGCTCGAGAGCCTCGCCTGCCAGACCCGCGGAATTCTCGAGGTCTACCAGACGCTGTTCGAGGTTTTCTCGGGGAGCGAAACCGATTGGAAGCGACGCGACGCGCAGATGCGGGCGAAGGCGAACTACGAGCGGGCCGAGTTGCTCGGCGAGGCGCGGGGCGGCGAGGCGCTGAGCGACACCACGCTCTCGAATGCGATCGATCTGCTGCTGCGGCTCGATGTGATCGAAGAGGACCGCGAGGCGAAGCCCAACCCGCGCGATCCCAGCTACGTTCGCGGCGAGGCCCACGCTTCGCTCGAAGGGCTTCGCGTCCGTCTGGCAACGGCCCTCGCAGGTCGTTAGCCTCCTCGCGCATGGACTCCCCGCAACCGACGCGCCTTCGTCTGGGGC
>CAJXIC010000018.1 GCA_913054385.1 uncultured Pseudomonadota bacterium | reverse complement strand
GCCAGGTTCCCGAGCCCCGGGCGAGCGCGATGATGCTCGCGGCGCTCGCGAGCCTCGTCTTGCTGCGCACGGCGGCAAGGCGGCGACGCACGCCGTAGGCGTGTATGGCACGCAGCCCGGCCCATCCGGCCCGGCTCGGGCATTCGGGCTATCCTTCAGCCCCGCCCGAACGCCGCCCGCTTCGAGGTTTCTCCGATGAGCGCAACCGCTTCCCCCCTTCATTACAGCGAAGAGGAACTGCTCTCGAGCGGGTCGTTCCGCGAGCCGCTCTTTGCCAATGGCGTGCGCTGCCACGGCGGCTTCGACGACGAGGGCCGCTACTGCTCGCCTCGGGTCCTGTTCCGCAACCCCGCGATCAACGCCTGGCAGGATCGGCTGCGGCAGGGCGGCGACACGCTCTTCGAAATCTCGCCCGACTTGATTCCTCCGGTGCACCCCAACGTGGCCCAGGCCAAGCTCCTGCTCCAGAACGGCGTGCGCGAACCGATCGTACGCGCGCTGACGATCATCTCGATCGTCGAGGGCTTCGGCGCCATGATCCGCGACGTAAAGGTCCCGGATCTCGAGTCGCTGCTGGTCGAGCCCATCCACGGCACCGCCCTCGCGCACCTGCAAAGAGGGCTCTTCGAGGCGCATGCCCGGGACGAGTCGGGCTACCGCGACGAGGGGGGCCACAAGCAGATGTGGGAGGCCGCCCGCGACGCCGCCCTCGAAAACCCGAAGATCCCCGGCGACGTATTGATGCGACTGATGGGCCGCCGCGACCAACGCGGGCGCCGCAAGCCGCTCTTCCCCGAGATCGGCGAGGACCTCGAGCGCAGCCTCGGCTTCATGGCCAACGTGCTGGTGGTGGAGGTGATGGCGGCGGAGACCTTCCAGTGGGGCATCGACCTGCTCTCGGATCCCGAGATTTCAGCGGCACCCGAGGAAGCCGGGGGCATGGTGGAGAACATCCGCGCCGACGAGAAACCCCACGTCGAATACCTGCGCACCGCGCTCTCCGAGGTGGCGGCGCGCACCATCCGCACCGTCGACGGCAAGCAGATCTCCGGCAAGGTCGTGATCGACGGCCTGCTCCACGGCATCCTGTCCGAGGTGATCAAGAACCGCCGCAGCGACCAGCGCGACGACCTCCGCGAGGGTCTCGAAAAAGCGGTGCAGGTAGCGGCTCACCCGCAGCGGCTGCTCGAGGACTTCGATTCCCTCGAATTCGACTGGACGCCGCCCTCGCAAACGGGCTTCGAAGCCTCCGAAGCTGCTTAGGCTATGAAAGTCGCAACGCGGATTCGGCGCAGCGCCCGGGTCGGGCGCACGGCGGTGCAGCTCTGGCTCCGCTACAAGGCGCCGGCGGTGGGGCGTCGCCTTTCGGGTCGCGAGCCCGCGAGCGCCGCCATCATGAACCGGCGCCACGAGCGGACCGCGGACCAGATCCTGAAGCTCGCGCTCTCGATGCGCGGCGTGATGATCAAGATGTGCCAGGCGGTAGCGACCCGCGCCGACATGTTCCCGCCGGAGTTCATCGAGAAGCTGAAGCAGTGCCACGACGCGGTCCCCTTCCAGCCCTTCGAAGTGGTACGCGCGGTCGTCGAGCGCGAACTCGGAAAACCCCTCGATGCGGTCTTCTCCGAGTTCGAAGAGCAGCCCATCGCCGCCGCCTCGCTGGCCCAGGTGCACGCGGCCAAGCTGCACGACGGGCGCGAAGTCGCGGTGAAGGTCCAGTACCCCGACATCGAGGACATCATCCGCACCGACCTCAACAACATGCAACGGGTCTGCCGGATCTACGAGTTCTTCGACCCGCAGCCCCTCGAGTTGATGCCGCTGCTGAAGGAACTCACCACCCATCTTTCGTACGAGTTGGATTTTGAACGCGAGGCGGATTGCTCTGAGCGCGTACTTGAACTCTTCTCCGACGATGACCGGGTGAAGATCCCCGAGGTCTACCGCGAGTGGAGCACGAAGCGCGTGCTGGTGATGGAGAAGATCTCGGGCATCAAGATCACCGAGCGCGCAGCCATCGAGGCCGCCGGCCTCGACCCCGCCGACGTGGTGCAGGACCTGATGTACATCTACGTGCGCATGATCCTGGCCGCGGGTTTCTTCCAAGCCGATCCCCATCCCGGCAATCTATTCGTCACGCCCGAGGGCCAGGTCATCGTGATCGACTTCGGGCTCTCGAAGGAACTTCCCGAGGGCTTTGGCCTCGGCCTCTTCGAGTTGATGTTCTCGCTGATGACCTTCAACGAATCGGCGATGGTGCGCGCCTTTGGCGAGTTGGGCTTCCGCTCGAAGAGCGGCGACGACGATACCTTCCTGGCGATCGCGCGGCGCATGGTGAGCCGCAGCGACAGTGGCAGCTTCGAGGGCGAATTCACCGAGGAGATGACCGACGAACTCTTCGCGGCGATTCGCGAAGACCCGGTGGCCGAGGTGCCGAGCGACTTCGTGCTGGTGGCGCGGGTCTTCTCGTTTCTCTCGGGCATCGCCCACACCCTCGGCAGCCGCGCCAACGTGCTGCGGGCGATGGGCGCCAGCACCGGCTAGCCCGCGCGTCGCCAAGCGCGGGAGTGACTCAGTTGCCGGGGCACTCGGCGCGGACCACCCAGCAAAGGGCCTCCGCCACCATGCCCTCGTCGGTGAGCCAGGGCGTTACTGCCTCCGCCACCGAGGCGCGAATGCGTTCCTGCACTTCGGGCACGGCCTCTCGCATGGCGGCACCCGCCGGACCCATCTGCACCAGGAATTCGAGGATCTCTGCGCGGCCGAGCCCGCGGCCGACGGTGACGCGGGCCTCGAGAGCTTCGTGATGGACCTTCGAAAAACCCGCCGCTTCCAGTAGCCCCGCCACGCGCTCGCGGTCGGCGAAGGCAAAGGGGCCGGGCGCAGAAGGATCGGGCGGAGCCGGGGGATCGAGATGTTGCATGGCCGCCGCACCCGGAATTGCCATCCAGGGGTTCTTCGCGATCTCCTGCCAGCACACGAAGACCAGCCGCCCGCCCGGTCGCAGCGCTCGCAGGATGTTGGCAAAGGCGGCCTGGGGATCGTCAAAGAACATCACACCGAAGCGCGAAAAGGCGAGGTCGAAGGCCGCCGCTTCGAAGCCATGAGTCTGTGCGTCCGCAACCTGGAAGTCGAGGTTCGCTGCCGCGCGGGCAAGACTGCGCGCCTGGACCAACATCGGCTCAGAAACGTCGACCCCCAACACGCGGCCGGTCTCTCCCACGTGCCCGGCGAGTTCCACGCTCGAATGCCCACAGCCGCAACCCACGTCGAGCACCGCTTCGCCGGGCCGTGGTGCCGCCCGCTCGATGGCGGTGCGTCCCAGCCCTTCGATCTGATCGTTGATCAGCCCGTCGAGTGCCACCCACTTGGGACCGGCGACGTCGTTCCAGTACTCGACCTGAAGAGAATTGGCTCCCGACTCTGCGGCCATTCCAGGCTCCCACTCATTTCCGCCGGTGGTGCGGAGCGTCGCAGGCTAGCCCAACGGGGGACGGCGGCGGGCCAGTGCCGCGAGACCGAGCGCCAACAGGGCCCTCGAACCCGGTTCGGGAATGGGTGCGGTAGTGACGTAGAGCGCACCGCCAGCGTAGAGGTCGATCGGCCCCGAGAGGGGCCCCTGCAGCACGACGTGGAAAGGCGACGCCGTGACTTCCTCGAGGCCGGTCCAGACGGGGGTGCAGTCGATCGAGCAGAAGCTGACGAAGTCGGCCCACCGTGGCACCCGGGAATCCGAAAATCGGCATCGCTACAGCGCCTCGGGTACCTTCTGCGCCGGGAGACGCGCGTGAGCAGCCAGTTCGGAAAACTCTTTCGCATCGCCACCTTCGGCGAGTCCCACGGCGGCGGTGTCGGCGTAGTGGTGGAGGGCTGCCCCCCGCGCCTGACGCTCGAAGCTGCCGATATCCAGCGCGATCTCGATCGTCGCCGTCCGGGGCAGAGCCACCTCACCACCCCGCGGCAGGAAGCCGACGCGGTCGAGATCCTTTCCGGGCTCTTCGAGGGCGTCACCCTCGGCTCGCCCATCGCCATGCTGGTGCGCAACAAGGACGCCCGGCCCGAAGCCTACGAGGCGATGAAGAACGTCTTCCGTCCCTCCCACGCCGATTTCACCACCGAGGCGAAGTACGGCGTGCGCAACTGGCAGGGCGGCGGACGCGCCAGCGCCCGCGAGACCGTCGGCCGGGTGGCGGCGGGCGCCATCGCGCGCAAATTGCTCGCGAGTGCCGGCATCGACGTGATCGGCTGGGTGCAGCGGGTTCAGGAAATCGAAGCGCAGGTCGATTCCGAGAGTGTCGACCTGTCAGCGGTGGAAGCCCACATCACGCGCTGTCCCGACGCCAAAGCCGCGGCTCAGATGGAAGCCGCCATCGACGCGGCGCGCCGGGACGGCGATTCGCTCGGGGGCGTCGTCTCCTGCATCGCGCGCGGCGTTCCCGCCGGCCTCGGAGAACCCGTCTTCGAAAAACTCGAAGCCGCGCTCGCGGGGGCCCTACTGTCGCTGCCCGCCGCCAAGGGTTTCGAGATCGGCAGCGGTTTCGCGGGCACGAAGCTGCGCGGCAGCGAACACAACGATCCCTTCATCCCCGGCGACGACGGCAGGACCCGCACCGCGGCGAATCGCAGCGGCGGCGTGCAGGGGGGCATCAGCAACGGCGAGACGATCGAAGTCCGCGTCGCCTTCAAGCCCACCGCCACCATCTCGAAGGCCCAGCAGACGGTGGATCGCGAAGGCAACGCCGTCACCCTCGAAGCCCAGGGCCGACACGACCCCTGCGTGCTGCCGCGCGCGGTGCCGCTGGTCGAAGCCATGGTCTGCCTGGTGCTCGCCGACCACTGGCTGCGCCAGAAAGCTGTGGACGTGCTGCCGACGCTCGGCGACTGACTGCCCCTACGGCAGCAGCACGAAGCCGGCGATGGCGGCCAGCGACGCCACCAGCACCGCCAGCAGGCCAGCGAGGCCGTGGCGCCCCGCGAGGGCCTTCGCTTCTGCGGGTCGGGCGTGCTCGAGGCGGCGCCCCCAGAAGGCGGCGGTCGCGAAGAGCCCGGCTGCGAGCAGGCCCAGCCAGCCGTGGAACTTCGAAAGGGGACCGAAGCCGCGCAGCCACACCGCCGAGGCCATGCCGCCGACGAATCCCACCAGTACCAGTATCACCGCGGGCTTCGCCAGGCGCAGGTGCGCGGCCAACAGCTGCGAACGGGCGACGTCGCCCGTGCCGGGAAGTCCCTGCCGCTGGCGCCGCAAGCGCAGGCCCCGGCGCAGCACCTCGAAGACGAGGAGCAGGGCCAGCACCATCCACAGCGGGTGCCCGTAAGCGAGCCAGCGTTCCAGGCCTGCGTGAGCGGCGGGGTCCAGCTAGCCCACCCGGTGGATGGCATCGCCCGGGAGCCTCTCCAACAGCGAGGCCAGCGCCTGCTCGAGGTAGCCGGGGTCGCGTGATTCGAGGGTCAGCAGCACGCGGTATTCCGGCTCGCCGATGCGCGGATACGAACCCAGCATCAACTGTGGGTAGTCGCCGAGGAGCGCGTGCAGGGCTTCGGCGATCTCGCTCTCGTGGGGCTTCACGTAGACCTCCCGCAGATGGAAGGGATCGCCGCGGAAGCGGTCGCGGATCGACTCGAACTTCTTCTGCAGCAGCTGGGGGATGCCAGGGAAGATATGGACGTTCTCAACCACCACGATCGGAAACCAGAGATCGCCGGCGTCGATCACCTTCGCGCCCGCAGGCAGCATCGCCATCTTGCGCTGGCTCTCGTTCGCCGGCCCGCCCGAGGCGTGCTCGATGCGCTGGCACATATTCTGGTTCAGCTCGAGTTCGCGGCCGAAGGCCAGCGCCACGGCCTCCATCGTCATGTCGTCGTGGGTCGGCCCGATGCCGCCCGAGGTAAAGACGTGATCGAAGCCCTCGGAAAGCGCGCGCACTTCGCGCGCAATCAACTCGACGTCGTCGGAAATCGTGAGGATGCGCTCGAGGTCGACACCGAGCTCGCGCAGCTGCTTCGCCAGGTAGGGGGAGTTGGTATCCACCACCTTCCCCGAGAGGATCTCGTTCCCAATCACGAGCATGGCTGCGGTGGGCATGGCCCGGTGATCCTATCCGAGGGCCGGAACCGCGGCCAAACCTCGCGTATTCTCGCGGGGTGGAACATCGCATCCGCTTTCTGCCCTCGGGGCGCGAACGCTCCTGTGAAGACGGAGCCAGCCTGCTCGAAACTGCTCGCGAGGCCGGCCTGCCGGTGGCGAGCGCCTGCGGCGCCGACCGCCTCTGCGGCCGCTGCGGCCTCGAGATCGTCGAGGGGGGCGACGGCCTCGCCCCCGAATCCGAACGCGAGCGGCAGCTCAAGGAACGCAATCGCATCGACCCGCGTCTGCGCCTCGCCTGCTTCGTCCTGGTGAACCACGATCTCGTGGTGACGGCCCCCTACTGGGGAACCACGGAAGAAGTACCTTGAGCGACGCGATGCCTGCCATCCTGCTGGTCGATCACGGCAGCCGCCGCGACGAGGCCAACGCGCAACTCGACCAGCTGGCGCTGCGCGTGCGCGCGGCGCGTCCCGATCTTGAAGTTCGCTGCGCCCACCTCGAGATCGCCGCCCCCAGCGTGGCCGAGGCCCTCGACGCCTACGCCGCCGAGGGCGTGCGCGAGGTGTTGATCCATCCCTTCTTCCTGGCTCCGGGGCGGCACACCTCGGAAGACCTGCCGCGCCTGGCCCGCGAAGCGGCCGAGCGAAACCCGGGGTTGCGCGTGCGCCTTGGCGCAGTGCTCGGGGTGGACGACGTCGTCACCCAGGCGGTGTTGGCCCGCATCGACGCCGGGCTTCGGAGTGGCGACTGAAGCCGACGACTTGCTAGGTCGCGGCGGCCGCCGCTCGCTTCTCGAACCAGTAGAAGGCGGCCACCACCAGCGCGTGGTCGATCTCACCGGCGAGCACGCGCTCGGGGATCTCGCGCAGCGGCACCAACTCGACGCTGGTCTCCTCGCGCTCGCTGTTCTGGATCGCCTGCTGCCAGACGACGTCGCGAGCCAAAAACAGGTGCAGGCGGTTGCCGAAGAGGGCGGGGTTGGGATTCACGCCGCCCAGGCGCTCGACGCTCGCCGCCCGGTATCCGGTCTCTTCGAGTAACTCACGCGCGGCGGCCACCGCCGGATCCTCGCCGGGGTCCACCATGCCGCCCGGGGTCTCGAGCATCACGCGGTCCGCGCCGTGGCGATACTGCGCCACCATCACGACCTCGTCGTTCTCTGTGATCGGCACCACGTTCACCCAGTCGCCGGCCTCGATCCGAAAGAAGTCGTAGACCTCTCCGTTGTGGGGCGAGCGAGTACGCGTACGCGCCACCTCGAAGACCCGGCAGTCCGCGAGGATCTCGGTCTCGAGAGGTTCCCAGGCGGGCGGACGCGACATCGGACGGAGCCTAGCAGTGCGGTGCGGTCTCCAGCGGAGTGGTGAGCGCGCCACCGGGCCCCAGAGACCTCGAAACCCGCAGCTACATGGAATTTGCGGACGTACTCAGGCAACACGGTGCTTCCCCAAAGGCGGACATGCACGCCCTGTGGCGACGCATCGTCTTCAGCGTGCTGATTTCCAACACCGACGATCATTTGCGCAACCACGGATTCCTCTATGTCGGACCCGACGGCTGGACCCTCGCGCCCGCCTACGACCTGAACCCGGTCCCAATCGAACGGAAACCCCGGATCCTCACCACCGCAATCGATCTCGACGATGCCACCGCATCGCTCGATCTGGCTTTCAGCGTTGCCGAGTATTTCGAACTCGCACACGACGAAGCCCAGCGAATCGTCACCGAGGTGGGCCTGGCAGTCGCCGGGTGGCGCGCGCGTGCCAGCGCCCTCGGCATCGCCAGAGCCGAAATCAATCGCATGGCCTCGGCCTTCGAGCACGAAGATCTCCGCGCCGCCCTCGGCTGACTTCTTCCGGGCGAGGCCCGCCGCTGGGGGACGCGATCTCTCGGCGATCCAGGTCGCGGATCTCGTTGGTCGATCCGCGAAGGCACTTGCGCCATGCGGCCGCCCGGGAGTGTGGCAGCCCCGAGCGAATGGGTTGCCCTATAAGGGCTAGCATCGGCGCGGCCCCAGGAGAGCATCGGGAGCGCGACGATTTCCAGCTGGCGTGAAAACCTCGTCCTGCGGCGCAGCGGCCATCTCGCGATGGTGCTCGCGGCCGTTGCCACCGGGCTCGCCGGGGCCGCCGGGGCGGTGGTCTTTCGACTGATGATCCGCAGCGTGCAGGCGGGTGCCTGGGGCACCGGCTTTGGTGAAATCCTTCAGGAAGGTCTGCTGGCGGAGGCCGGCGACCCCCTCGAGCGCGCGCGGGAACTCGACTGGTACTGGCGGTTGGCGATGCCGGCGCTCGGCGGCCTGATCGTGGGTCCGCTGATCTACTTCTTCGCGCGCGAGGCCCGGGGCCACGGGGTCCCGGAAGTGATGAAGGCGGTGGCGCTGCACGGCGGCGTGATTCGCGCCCGCGTGGTGTTGGTGAAGGCGATCGCCTCGGCGGTCACCATCGGCACGGGCGGCTCGGCCGGGCGCGAGGGACCGATCGTGCAGATCGGCTCGGCGATGGGCTCGGCCTTCGGGCAATTCCTGAAGCTGCCGGTGCTGCAACTGCGAACGCTGGTGGCTTGCGGGGCCGCGGCGGGCATCTCGGCCACCTTCAACGCGCCGATCGCCGGCGCGCTCTTCGCCGCCGAGGTGATCATCGGCGATTTCGCGGTGGCCCAGCTCACGCCGATCGTGATCTCCTCGGTGGTCGCGACGGTGGTCTCGCGCTTCTTCCTCGGCAACCACCCGGCCTTTGAGGTGCCGCCCTACGAGATCGTGAGCCCCTTCGAGCTCGCGCCCTACATGGCGGCCGGGGTCGTCGCCGGAATCGTCGGCGTGATCTTCATCCGCAGCCTGGGCCGCGCCGAGACGATCTTCGAGCAGCTTCCGATCCCCGATTATCTGAAAGCCTGCGTCGGCGGCCTGATGGTCGGGGGCATCGGCGTCTTCCTGCCGGAGATCTTCGGCGTCGGCTACTCGACGATCTCGCTGGCGCTCACCGGCCAACTCACCGTAGTGGCCCTGGCGGCGCTGGTGGTGATGAAGATCCTCTCGACCTCACTCACCATCGGCTCGGGCGGCTCCGGCGGCATCTTCGCGCCGTCCCTCTTCTTGGGGGCGATGACCGGCGGGCTCCTCGGAAGCCTCCTCAACCAGTGGTTCCCGGGCGCCACCGCGAGTTCGGGCGCCTACGCATTGGTGACGATGGGCGCGGTCGTAGCCGCCACCACCCACGCTCCGATCAGCGCCATCATCGTGATCTTCGAGCTGACCCAGACCATCGACATCGTCCCGGCGCTGATGGCCAGCTGCGTGGTCAGCACGCTGGTCTCGCAGCTTCTCTACCGCGATTCGATCTACACCTCCAAGCTGCGTCGCCAGGGGGTCGACCTACTCGCCCAGGAGGACCCAAACGTCCTGAAGGCGCACCACGTTCGCGACACGATGGATCTCAACCCGGAGTTGCTCGCGCCCTCGACCAATTTCGAGGCCCTGCTCGAACTGGTGGTCCAGAGTTCGCACAGCCAGTTCTTCGTGGTGAACGATGCCAGGCGGCTCCACGGAGCGATTTCGCTGCGCGAGGTGCGGCGCCTGATCTACGAGCGTGAGACCCTGCGCCACCTGGTGGTGGCGAGCGACCTCCTCGACACCCAGCGACCGGTGTTGAAGGAGAGCGACAACCTCGACACCGCCATGCACCTCTTTGCCGGGGCGGGCGTGGACGAGTTGGCGGTGGTCGCCGACGACGATCCCTCGACGCTGGTGGGCAGTCTCTCCGAGCGCGACACCCTCGAAGTGCGAAATCGCGAGTGGCTGCGGCGCGACCTGGTGGGGGGGATCGCCTCGACCGCCGCGGTGGTGGGCCCGGGGCGCGACGTCGACCTCGGCGATGGCTACTTCGTGCGCGAGATCCCGGTACCCCACCACCTGGTGGGGAACTCGCTGGCCGGGCTGGCGGTGCGCGAGCGCACCGGAGTGCAGGTGCTGATGCTGCGCCATCCCGGAAGAGGCGGGGCCGAGGCCGGCCCCATGCGCATTCCGACCGCGAGCGAGGTCCTGGAATCGGGCGACACTCTGGTGGTAGCGGGCACCGAGAAGGCGTTGGGCCGCCTCGAGGCACTCTGACGCGAAAACGGGGACGGGTTTTCTTTTTTCCCTTTTCGAGCGTCCGAGCGGCTAGTTCGGGTGGACTCGAAAAGGAAAAAAAGAAAACCCGTCCCCGTTTTCGCGTTGCCGTTTGCGGTCAGGGCGAGCGCTTCAGCACCAACTCGACCTCATCCCCCGGGTGGGAGGGTTCGGCGAGTGCGGCGGCGGGCTCGCCCGGCGGCCGGGTGAGGGGATTTCCGTCCGCATCGAGACGCGCGCTGAGGGCGATCGGGCCCTCGAAACGGGTGCCGGGGATCATCAGGTTGGCCGGGCCGATCTCGAAGTCGACCGGGAAGGCGGGCCCGGGGATACGAACCACTGCGAGCGGCGGGCCGCCCTGCTGCCCGGCGCGCCGTGCGATCACGAAGAGAATGCCGTCTCCCGCTGTTCCAGCGGCCGTCGGCGCCAGCCGGACGCGACCGCGGATCGGCAGCGGCAAGGTGGCCTCGCTGGCTGCAGCGGCCAGCGGCTGCGGGGACACGCCCGCGCGCATTCCAGGCGCCGCCGCCGGAACCGGTGCTCGCAGCCCCGGACCCGTGCGCGCCGCCTCGGGAAAAATGCGATCGAGGTCGGGAGCCTTCGGCCTTTCGTCGGGATCGAAGGGCTCGAGGTTCCGATCACACGATCCGAGCGCCAACACCAGCACCACGAGGATCGGCCAACTGCGCTTGTCTGCGGCCATCGGCGGCGAACGTAGCGCAGGGCCTGCCCGCGTTGGCAGCACGCGGTCGATTTCGCGCCACGATCCCGGAGCCCTGTGATACGTTGGATCCGCGTCGAACCACTGGCTTCTCACGCGCCGTCAGCCACCCCAACCCCAGGAGCCTCCATCGTGTCTCGATCCACTAATTTCAATTCCCAGAGCCTCCATCCGCTGCCGCCGCTGGGTCAAGACCCGTCGAGCGCAGCGCAGGGCACCACGCCCGGAAGCTTTGCGAATCCCCCGCAGATCGGCGGCCCGCTGTCCTTCAGCTCCCCCGACACACCGGGCATGCCGGCGCCTTCGGAAAAGACCGCCTGGGATTTCATGCCCCCCGACTGGCGACGCGTCGAGGACGCCGCCGGCGTGCGCTGGGAAGCACCCGCGGGATTCGAAGCGATCACCCAACTCGAACACGCGCGGCTCGGGGTGATCACCCCCGAGATGCGCCGCGTTTCGGAACGCGAGCCCCACCTCTCGCCCGAGCAGGTGCGGGACGAGGTCGCTGCAGGTCGCATGGTGATCCCCGCGAACCGGGTCCACCTGGGCTTAGGGCTCGACCCCATGTGTATCGGCCGCGCCAGTAAGACCAAGGTGAACGCGAACATGGGGGCTTCCCCGATCTCCAGCGACACCGCGGACGAAGTCGAAAAACTGCACTTCGCCGAGCGCTGGCAGGCCGACACGGTGATGGACCTGTCGACCGGCGGAGATCTCGACGCCACCCGCGAAGCCATCCTGCGCAGCGCCAAGGTGCCCATCGGCACCGTCCCCATCTATTCGATGATTCAGAACACCCCGATCGAAGATCTCGACGCCGCGCAGGTACTAAAGACCCTCCAGCACCAGGCGGAACAGGGGGTCGACTACTTCACGATCCACGCCGGCGTCCTGCGCGAGCACCTGCCCTTCGTGCAAAACCGCCTGATCGGAATCGTCAGCCGTGGCGGCTCGTTGCTGGCCAAATGGATGCTCAAAAACGGCCGCCAGAACCTGATGTACGACCTGTGGGACGAAATCTGCGCGGTGGTGCGGCGCTATGACGTCACCTTCTCGATCGGCGACGGACTGCGCCCCGGCGGCCTGGCCGACGCCAGCGATCAGGCGCAGTTGGCCGAGCTCGAGACACTTGGCGAACTCACCGAGCGCGCCTGGCGCCATGGCTGCCAGGTGATGATCGAAGGGCCCGGCCACATGCCCTTCGACCAGATCGAATACAACATGAAACTCGAGCGCCGGCTATGCCACGGTGCCCCCTTCTACGTGCTGGGGCCGCTGGTCACCGACATCTTCCCGGGCTACGACCATATCACCAGCGCCATCGGCGCCACCGCTGCCGCCTACCACGGCGCCAGCATGCTGTGTTACGTCACCCCGAAGGAGCACCTGGGGCTCCCGAAGAAGGAAGACGTGAAGCAGGGCTGCATCGCTTATCGCATCGCCGCCCACGCCGCTGACATCTCCCTGGGCATCCCAGCCTCGCGCGACCGCGACGACGAGCTGACCAAGGCCCGCGCGGCGCTCAACTGGGAGCGCCACTTCGAGCTGTCCTTCGATCCCGACACCGCCCGCGCCTTCCACGACGAAGACCTCGACGTCGACACCGACTTCTGCGCGATGTGCGGTCACGACTGGTGTTCGGTGCGTATCTCGAAGGAGATCACCGAGTTCCTTTCGGGAAACGACGACGCCTACGCCTGGGATCGGCCGAAGGTCTCGGACGCACTCTCGACCGAACAGGTCCAGATCCTCGAACAGCGCGGCGTCCTCGGGGCGAAGGAGCTGCAGCGTCTCGCCTCGAAGACGCGCAGCGGAGTCGGTGCCGACCGGGGACGCGCCGATTGCCACAGCGATGTCGCCGATGGAGAGCAAGCGCGCCAGCTCCAACACGAAAAATTGGATCCGGTGTCGCTCGAGCCGACTCCCTGAGGGGCGTACTGTGCCGCGGCCGACTTTCGAGCTGGGCCCCTGCCGGTCGGCGAGCGCCCACGGCAAGGCGCCCCGGCGACCGATGCGTGGTCGCGGGGCGTCCCGTCGGAGCAATTCCCCCTGAACTTCAACTCCGAACTACTTGCCTGGCTCGAGTGGTGGGTCCCGAGACTTCTTTGATCGGCATCCGCGCTGGAGACTTGAAGGGAATCTGCGCGGCGCCCGGGCCGGGGAGCGCGCTCCGGTGACCTGGTGGCGACGCGGTCTGGCTTCGGTGGTCCTCGGGTTGTGGCTCGGGAGCTTTGCCCTCTTCGCCTTCGTGGTGGCGCCCACCGCCTTCCGCGTGCTCTCCTCTGCCAACGTCGCCGGTTCGTTGGTGGGCCCGGTCCTCGATGCGCTGCAGTTCTACGGGATGGGGGCGGGGCTGTTGCTCTCTGCCCTCGCGGCCAGCGAGCGGCGCGGCGCCCTGCACATCGGCCTGCCACTGGTCCTGGCGCTGCTGTGCGCGGCCTCGCAGTTCGGCGTCACGGCCGCCATCGACAGCATTCGGCCCGAGGCCTTCGGGCCCTCGGCCACCGCCGAAGCCGCGGCCGAATTTGCCCGGCTGCACTCGCTGTCGCGCTGGCTGTATGCGGCCACCGGCCTGGGTCTGCTGGTGCTGTGCTGGGCCCAGGCGCGGCCCGATCCCACCCCGCGGGCTTGAC
>CAJXIC010000017.1 GCA_913054385.1 uncultured Pseudomonadota bacterium | reverse complement strand
CCATCTCGGCGCTCGGAGGTGGCCAGCCTGGGGCTGCGCGCGATCCTCGCCGGTTCGCTGACCACCTTCATGACCGCGTGCGTCGCGGGGTTCCTGCTCTAGCCCAGGCCGTGATCAGGCCGAGCGCGCGGTCAGCACCGATGTGATCGCGTCGAGAACCGATCCATCTTCGATCGTGGCCGGCACCTCGTACGCTTCGCCATCGGCGATCTTCCGCATCACACCCCGCAGGATCTTTCCCGAGCGGGTTTTCGGCAACGCCGCGACCGTCAGCACTTCCTTCATCGCGGCGACCGGACCGATGCGCTCGCGCACCAGGGCCACGAGTTCGGCCTCGAGTGCCTCTGGGGAAAGTTCCGAACCGACCTTGCAGACCACGAAGCCCAGCGGGAGCTGCCCCTTCAGCGCGTCGCGAACGCCGATCACCGCGGCTTCGGCCACGTCGGCGTGGGACGAGAGAACCTCCTCCATCGATCCGGTGGAGAGCCGGTGCCCCGCCACGTTGATGATGTCGTCGGTGCGGCTCATGATCCAGACGTAGCCGTCGGCATCGATCGCCCCGGCATCCGAGGTCTGGTAGTAGCCGGGAAAACGGTCGAGGTAGGCCTGCCGGTAGCCTTCTTCGTCGTTCCACAGCGTGGGGAGACAGCCCGGCGGTAACGGAAGTGCGACGGCCACGTGCCCGATCGAATCGGCGGCCTCGCCCGGAGCAATGCGCTGACCTTCGTCGTCGAGGACGGCGATGTCGAAGCCCGGGACCGGCACCGATGGAGAGCCGTGCTTCACCGGAAGCGCCTCGATGCCGCGGCAATTCGCGACCATCGGCCAGCCGGATTCGGTCTGCCACCAGTGATCGATGACGGGTACCGAGAGTGCCCGCTCGGCCCAGGCCACGGTATCCGGGTCGGCGCGCTCCCCGGCGAGAAACAGGGTCTCGAGCGATGACAGGTCGTAGTGGCGGGTTTCGAGGGCCTCGGGGTCTTCGCGTTTGATGGCACGAAGCGCCGTGGGCGCGGTGAAGAACGCCTTCACGCCGTGATCGGAAATCACCCGCCAGAAGGCGCCGGCGTCGGGTGTGCCCACGGGCTTCCCCTCGTAAAGGATGGTGGTGCAGCCGTGGAGAAGCGGCGCGTAGACGATGTACGAATGCCCGACCACCCAGCCGATGTCCGACGCGGCCCAGAAGACGTCCCCAGGCTGCATACCGTAGACGTATTCGAGGCTCCAGCGCAGCGCAACCGCGTGCCCCCCGTTGTCGCGCACGACTCCCTTCGGCTTGCCTGTCGTCCCAGAGGTGTAGAGGATGTAGAGCGGATCGTGAGCGTCGACCGCGACGGGGTCGACCGCGGGGGCCACTGCCGCCAGTGTCTTCCAGTCGTGGAAAGGGCCGTCTTCGATCTCAACGGGGTGCTCCTCCCGCTGCAACACGACGCAGTGCTCCGGGGCGTGAGCCGCGATCTCGAGCGCTCCCTCGAGCAACGGCTGGTACTCGACGATTCGGTTCGGTTCGATCCCGCAAGACGCCGTCAAGACCACCTTCGGAGTGGCGTCGTCGATACGCGTCGCGAGTTCGCGGGATGCGAAGCCGCCAAAGACCACCGAATGGATCGCCCCGAGACGCGCGCAGGCGAGCATCCCGACCACCGCCTCGGGAACCATCGGCATATAGATCAGCACGCGGTCTCCACGCTCGACGCCGAGCCCGCGAAGCGCACCGGCGAAGCGCGCCACCTCCGAAAGGAGTTCGTCGTAGGAGAAACGGCGAAGGCTGCCGGTGAGAGGCGAATCGTAGATCAGCGCGAGGCGATCACCGAAGCCCGCCTCGACGTGTCGGTCCAGGGCGTTCGCGCAGGTATTCAACCGTCCACCGGTGAACCACCGCGTGAAAGGCGCCCGGCGGTCGTCGAGGATCCGATCGGGAGGGCGAATCCAGTCGATCGCGCGGGCGGCGTCTCCCCAGAAACCGTCGGGATCGTCGAGCGATCTCCGGTACATCGCCTGGTAGCGTGAGGGGCCCGTCATCGGTGTCTTCTCGCGCGCCTGCTCAGCTCTCGGCCGGGGCGTGCGGACCCTTCGCATCCGGCTCCCGTGATTCGAAAAAAGTCTCGATCAGAAGCAGGCCGATGCCGACCACGATGAACGAGTCTGCGAAATTGAAGGTCGGCCAGGTGTAGCTGTTGGTAATGTGGACGTCGAGGAAGTCGATGACCTCGAGGTGGAGAATCCGGTCCGTAAGATTTCCGACAGCGCCTCCCAGAATCGCGCCGAGTGCCGCCGAAGCGAGCTTCGAACCGGCATCGAGCTGCGCATAGAAGTAGAAGAGGATGCCGATGGCAACGAGCGTTGTCGCAATGAAGAAAGTGAGCCTCGCGGTCTGGGGCGCGTCGGCGAGAAAGCTGAAGGCGCCGCCGGGATTGCGAACGTGCGTGAGGTCGAAGAAGCCCGGAAGGATCACCCAGATTTCGCGGTAGTGAAGGCTCTCGAGGATCCAGGCCTTCGAGCCCTGGTCGAGAACCAGCGCCACCAGGAATACGCCAGCGAAATAACGGAGGTTCGTCGTCATTCGACTGAGGACGGTAGCGCGGTTTCCGCGGCGACCCGGAAGCTCTCCGGCTGGTGATGCCGAGGCCGATGCGGCACCGTTGCCGCCGTGACAACCGCAGTCAACCTCTTCGTTGCACTTCTCATCCTCATCGGCCTCGGCGGCTCCTTCCTACCGCTGGTTCCGGGTGCGGTCCTGATCTGGGGGGCCATCTTGCTCCACAAAGTCTGGCTCGGCCCCGAATCGGTGTCGTGGGTCTTCGTCGGGTGGGCGGCCGCCGCGGTGGTGCTTTCGCAGGTACTCGACACCCTTTGCACCTTCTGGGGAGCGCGGCGTTTCGGCGCCAGCTGGCGCGGGGCCCTCGGCGCGGTCGTGGGCGGGATCCTCGGGGTCCTCTTCTTCAACATCATCGGCCTTGTGCTGGGCCCGATCGTCGGTGCGGTCGTCGCAGAACTCGTCTCGGACCGGTCGCTTCGCGAGGCCGGTCGCGCGGGCCTCGGAACCCTCGTTGGCGGAATCGCCGCCTTCGTGCTGCGGCTGGGCATCTCGGTGGGCATCGTGGTCGCCTTCTACCGCGCACTCTAACAATGCGCGCCCAACTCCAAAACCTCCGCGAAGAACTGCCGCCGGTCCGGCGCCTCGCGCAGATCGCCCTGGTGCTGATCCCCCTGGTATTCGCAGCCGGGTGCGGGGACGACGGGCCTCGCTACGAAGGAATGCCCGAACACGTGAAGAAACGACACCTCGGACTCGAAGGAGCGCCCAACTTCCGGGATCTTGGCGGATACGAAACCAGCGACGGGCGCAGCGTGCGCTGGGGTCTCTTCTACCGCTCGGATCACCTCGGTGACCTCACCGATCGCGATCTCGAAATCGTCTCGGAACTCGGTATCCGTCTCGTCTGCGACTTTCGCAGTCCCGACGAGAAGGCCGAAGATCCCGATCGACTGCCGGCAGTCAATCCGCCAAAGGTCGCCGAACTCGAGATCTGGGATGCGAGTTTCTCCGCCGAGGCTTTCAAGGAACGCTTCGCCGACGGCGAGGTCAAGAGCGAGGAGATCACGCAGTTGCTGATCGAAGGGAACCGCCTCTTCGCAACGAAGTTCAGCCCTCTCTACCGGGAACTCTTCGCGCGGATCCTCGATCCACAAAACCTCCCGGTGGTGGTCCACTGCACCGCAGGGAAGGATCGCGCCGGATTCGCCTCGGCCCTGATCCTCCGCGTACTCGGAGTGCCTCTCGAAACAATCTACGACGACTACCTGCTCACCAACTTCTACACCGCAGCAAAAATCGACCGCATGGTGATGCTGGTGCGCGCCGCCACCTTCTTCCGGGTAGACGAGGCCCCGCTGCGCGCCGTGATGGGCGTAGAGCGGCGCTTCCTCGAAGCCGCCTTCGCGGCCATCGAAAAGAATTACGGCTCCTTTGGGCGCTACCGCCGGGAAGCCCTCGGAATCGGTGACGCCGAACTCGAAGCCTTCCGGGATCGATCTCTCGAAGGCTCGTGAACGAAGGCCGCCACGGGCTTCGAGCGAAGGGGCCGCGGTCGGTGGTACGCTCCGCGTGCCCAAGAAGGAGAGCACGTTGGCCGAGCAGACCCTGCAAGTTGAACGACTGACCGCCACTCTCGGCGCCGAAGTGAGCGGCGTCGACTTTCGCGAACCGATGAGCGCGGAACGCGAAAAAGAGATTCACGAAACCCTTCTCAAGCACCAGGTCCTCTTCTTTCGCGATCAGGATCTCAGTCCCGATCAGCACAAGGCCATCGGCGAGAGCTTCGGCGAACTCCACGTGCACCCCGTGCTGCCCTCGCGCGCCGAGGAGGGACACCCGGAAATCGTCGTCCTCCAGAGCGGTCCGCAGCTCCCTTTCGTGGCCGACAGCTGGCACAGCGACGTCACCTTCGAGCGAAAACCACCGCTGGGCTCGGTATTGCGCGGCGTCCTGATTCCCGACCAGGGTGGCGACACGCTCTTCGCGAGCACCACAGCCGCCTTTGATGGGCTCTCGGATTCGATGCAGCGGATGCTCTCGGGGCTCGAGGCCGAACACGACGGCGGCGTCTTTTCCTACATCGCCAACGAAAACCAGAAGAAGGATCTCGCGAAGAACCAGGCGACGGCACATCCGGTCGTGCGAACGCACCCCGAGACCGGTCGCAAGAGCATCTACGTAAACGCCACCTTCACCACCCGCATCAAGGACATGAAACCTCGCGAGAGCGAGGCACTGCTCGGGTTCTTGTATACGCACACCATCGGTCCCGAGTACACCTGCCGCTTCCGCTGGCGCACGAATTCGATCGCGATCTGGGACAACCGCTGCACCCAGCACCGGGTCGCAACCGACGACATCAAGGCGCCTCGCCGCATGGAGCGCGTCACCGTCATCGGCGACGAGCCCTACTAGGAGGTCGATGCGATGCGACGACTGCTGCGCGGTTTCGGGGTGCTCGTTCTGGCCATCGTGGTGGTGCTCGGGGTCACCGCACTGGTGGCGCGGGTGAGCGACGGACCGATCGGCGCCTTCGTCGGCGGCCCCCTCGAAAACGGAACCCGCCACGCCGAGGGTCTCGCGGATTGGAGCGTCTACCGCGGCGTCGACGCCATCGACATGCAGCTCGTCGATCCCGCACGCTCGCGGAAGGTCTGGATCCTCATCGACGACGACGGCCGTCTCTACATCCCTTCGGGATTCGTAAAGAGCCTGCCCTTCTGGAAACACTGGCCGCACGAAGCCGCCGCAGACGGACGCGCGGTCGTCCGAATCGAGGGGGCGCTCTACCCCGTCCAGCTGGTTCGGGTCGACGATCCGCGACTCCTCGAAAGGCTCGGTCGCCAGCTCAGCGCGAAGTACGATCTCCCGACTGCCTCGGGCCCGCCGGACCCGGAGGAATTCTGGCTCTTCCGGGTCGATTCGCGCAACGAATCCTGAGGCGGAGTCGGCTCAGTCGAGCCCCATCATCTCCGAGATGCCAAAGCGGTGACCGGCGGTGTAGCCACCATCGACCACCAGGGCGTGCCCGGTGACGAACGAAGCCTCGTCCGAGAGCAGGAAGAGGACCGCGTTGGCGACCTCTTCGGCGCGGCCGAAGCGTCCCAGTTGGTGGGCCTCGCGAATCCGCTCCCGGATCGGCTGCATCGCCTCGAGTCCGAGCAACTCGGTCATCAGTGGCGTGTCGATGAAACCGGGACACACGCAGTTGACTCGGATCCCGCGCCGCCCGTAGTCGATGGACATGTTCTTCGTCAACAGGACGACGGCGCCCTTCGACGCGTTGTAGGAACTGCCGCCCTCGAATCCCTCGATGCCCTCGACGCTCGCGATGTTGACGATCGAGCCCCCCTCGCCTTTCAGCATTTCCGCGAGCAGGTACTTCGATGCCAGGAAGGTTCCGTCGAGATTTACCGCGAGGACCCGCCGCCATTCGTCGAGGTCAACCAGGTGCACGGGACCGCCGCCACCGATCCCCGCCGAATTCACCAGACCGTCGGCACCGCCGAGCGCAGCCCGTCCCTCGGAAGCAAAGCGCGCGAGCGCTTCGCTGTCGGTCACGTCCCCACAGCAGAAGAAGTTTGCGGGCGCGGCGGACCCAATCTCGGCCCACGCATCCGCGGGCGGGGCCTCGAGGTCAAAGCCCGCAATCGATGCTCCTTCGGCAGCGAAGCGGCGGGCGCAGGCCAGACCGATCCCGGAGCTTGCCCCGGTGATGAAAATCTTTCTCCCGGCAAGACGACTCATACGACCTCCCTCAACTTCACGGTAGTGAACTTCGCAGCAGCGAAACGATCCCGGCGACCGCAAAGCCCACGGGTGCGAGCACCCCCAGGGCGCTGCCGACCGCCGCCAACGAAGCCCCGGCGAAGGCCAGCCGATCCGGCAGACTGGCTTCGGGTTGTGGTCTGCCAAGGCCACATTCGCGGCGGACGCCTTCGAAATCCAACTGCAGCAGCGCGTCGTCGTAGACTCGGCCATACAGATTCTCGCTGTGACGACCGCGAATGAAAGCGCGGTACGTGCGCGCGGGCGAAACCACCAGGCCGACGGACATTGCAACGAGGTTCAAAGCCCAGGCGGCGAAGAAGTCGCGGCAATGGGTCGCGATCTCCCAGGCGCTGATTTCCGCCTCTCCCGGCCAGTCGGTCCGATAGCCGGTGAGTGCGTGATGCAAGTCGTGGATGCGCACGGCGCGAACACGCCCCTGCGTGTTGGGAAAAGCGATGGGAATGCCAGCAAAGACGAGTCGCACCCAGCGATCGCTGTAGCCCCCATCGACGGGAA
The DNA here is from genome assembly GCA_913054385.1 of uncultured Pseudomonadota bacterium. Classification (GTDB taxonomy): domain Bacteria; phylum Myxococcota_A; class UBA9160; order UBA9160; family UBA4427; genus JAYGCV01. The sequence goes on along the minus strand of CAJXIC010000017.1, from coordinate 6,828 downwards.
GTCCGGTCTCCCGGAAGTAGCGCGCCCGGGCCTCGCCAAGGCTCTCGGCCGTCGGCTGTTCCGCATCTGCCGGACGGTCCGCCTGGCTTTCGCTCACGGCCCGAAGGAAGTCGCGCTCGAGAGCCCGCTCGGAGAGGCGCCCCCACCCGACCAGTATTCCCTCGTAGAGCAGGGCTGGAACCTTGAGAGCGTAGCGTTCGACGAGAGCCGGATCGGAATCGATCGCCTGGCAGCGAAGGTTCAGGCCGTGCTTCGCTGCGAGATCGACGGCGAGCGCGTGACCCTTCTCACACAGGGGACAATCGGATTTCGAGTAGTAGACGAGTTCGGACGCCATGCTCTTTCCATTCCGCGTGACCGGCCGACTCCGGGCGTCGGCCTCGGGACCGACCGCGCGCTATCTGCGCCCCAGCTGGTCTCCTATGCTCCGGGCGGAGGCATGGTGTCGAATATGGGACGTGTTGTCATTGTCGGGGGCGGTTTCGCCGGTGTCGAAGCCGCCCGCAGGCTCCGCAAGAGACTCGCTACGGGCTGGGAGATCGTTCTTTACAGTCGCGAGAACCACCTGTGTTTCTCCCCCATGCTTCCCGAGGTGGTGGGCTCCTCGGTCGACGCACACCACGTCGTCTGGTCGATTCGCGAGATGGCCCTCGGGGTGCTGTGTCGCACCGCACCTGTCACCGGCTTCGACTTCGACGCGAAGCAGGTCGTGCACGTCGACCATCTCGGGAATGAGACACGCGAAAGTTACGACCACCTGGTGATCGCGGCGGGTCTGCCGGTGCGTCTCGAAATCATTCCCGGAATGGGCGAATTCGGCTGGCCCATCAAGACCCTCGGCGACGCCGCGGCGCTTCGCAATCACCTCATCGCCCAGCTGGAGCGCGCCGAGGTCACCGAAGACCCCGAGGAGCGCAAGGCGCTGCTCTCGGTCGCCGTGGTGGGAGGCGGCTTCACCGGTGTCGAGGTCGCCGGGGCGATCCTCGACCTTTTCCGCGATAGCGCGCGCTTCTACTCGAGAATCGGCGAGCGGGATGCGCAAGTCCACCTGATCGAAGGCGGCCCGCGCATCCTGGGACCGCTCTCCGAGTCGCTCGCGAAATTCGCCGAGGCGAAAATGCGGCGCCGCGGGATGCAGGTGCGCGTGGGCGTCTCGGTGGAGGGTGTCGAAGTCGATGGTGTTCGACTCGGCGGCGACGAGAAGATCGTCGCAGGGACCGTGATCTCTGCGGTCGGGAACGGAACCCATCCCTTCATCGCCCACTCGGGCCTTCCGATGGAGCGCGGCCGCCTGGTGGTGACCGGCGCGATGAATTTCGAGGAGCGCCCGGAGGTCTGGGCCATCGGTGACTGCGCTGCCGTGCCGAATGCACACGACGGCAGCATCTCGCCCACGCTGGCACAGTTCGCCACCCGACAGGCGCGCCAGGTGGCCGGCAATATCGTCTCCGTCATCGAAGGACGCCCCACGCAACCTTTCGCCTACACACCCCAGGGTATGTTCTGCCTGATCGGCCACCGCAACGCCGTCGGACAGATCTATTCGCTGCGCGTTTCCGGCTTCGTCGCGTGGATGATGTGGCACGCGATCTACTGGGCGAAGATGCCGACGGTCGCACGCAAGGTGCAGATTGCAGGTGATTGGGCCTGGAACCTCTTCTTCCCGCGCGACATCGTCGAACTTTCCAGCGACCAGACCCGCGACATCGAGGCGAAGCACGGCAAGCCCCTCTGAGCTTCGGGGGACGTTGTTGCTTTGTTGCCTTCTCGCAAGGTCGATCCGGTGGCCAGCGAAACCGACGACGAGAAGGCAACAAAGCAACAACGTCCCCGTTTTCGGACATCCCCGTTTTCGTCCCCGTCACTCGTGGCCGAGATAGCCCAGCACTTCCTTTAGCTTCGAGATACTGAAGCCCCAGGCCGCGGCGGGCTCGATCTTTGGGGGCATGGTCAACTCCTGCGGGTCGACAAAACAATCGATCACGCAGGGCAAGGGCGAGGCCAGGGCTTCGGCTAGCGCGGGCTCGAGTTCGGAGGGCTCGTGGACGGAAAACCCGAGTCCGCCGCAGGCCACGGCCCACATCGCGAAATCGGGGTTCTGCAGATCGGTGGCGTCTCCAAACTCGGGGTAGCCGGTGGCCTCCATCTCCATTTTGACAAAGCCCAGTGTCGAGTTGTTGAAGACCACGACGTTCAGCGGCCAACCGAATCGAGTCGCGGTCACCAGATCCTGCAGGCTCATGCCAAAGCCGCCATCGCCGCAGAGCGCGATCACCTGACGCTTCGGGTCGAGGGCCTGGGCTCCGAGGGCCGTCGGAAACCCGGCGCCGAGGGAGCCGTGGTTGAAGGATCCGATCATGCGCTGGCCTTCGCGCAAGCGTATGTGGCGAGCCGCCCAGACGGTGCACTCGCCCACATCCACGCTGAAGATCGCATCGTCCGCCGCCATCCGGCTGACGCAGGCGGCCACCACCTGGGGATGCAGCGGCCGGTGTTTCGACTCGAGCGAAAAACGCGCGTCGTGGCCCGCCTCCCATTTTGCCTTCCGTTTCTGTGCCGCTTCGAGATGGCTCGAGTCTGACTTCTGGGCGACGCACGCGCCCAGCGCCTCGAGCGTCGGACGTGCATGTCCCAGAAGACCGCAGGTGACGGCGCAGCGCTTCCCCAGGTTCTCTGCACAGAGGTCGACCTGGACGATCGGAACCCCCGTCGGATAGAAGGGGCGGTAGGGGAAATCGGTGCCGACGAGCAAGAGCGCGTCGCAGTCTTCCACCGCCCTGTAGCCGGCCTTCGTCCCGATCAAGCCCGTGAGCCCCACCCAGTTCGGATGATCGTGGGGGACGACATCAGCGCCCTTCAGCGCGTGGACGATGGGAGCATTGAGTTTCTTTGCCAGGGCAACCAACTCGTCTCGCGCCCCGCGGCAGCCGCTGCCAGAGAAGATCGTGACCTTCGAGGCCGCGTCGAGAATCGCCGCGGCAGCCTCGAGGTCCGTGGCACTCGGGAGCACCTCCGAATGGGGCGAGAAGATTTCGTGGCGCATGGAATTTCCGGGAACGCGAAGGGGAGCCACGTCGCTGGGGATCTCGAGACGCGCGACACCGCGATGCGCCAACGCCGCCTGGATCGCCAGCTGCGCGATCCGCGGCATCTGCTCGGGCGATTCGACGGACGCCTGGTAGACACAGACGTCGTCAAAAACTTTCCGAAGGTCGACTTCCTGAAAAAAACCAGTCCCCGCCTCGGAACGAGGTACCTGGCCGGTGATGGCCAGAACCGCCGAGCCTTCCTTCTTCGCGTTGTAGAGGCCGTTGAGGAGATGAAGCGCCCCCGGACCCACGGTGCCAGCGCAGACGCCGAACCCGCCATCGAGCTGCGACTGCGCAGCCGCTGCGTAGGCCGCGGTCTCCTCGTGTCGAACACCGATCCAGCGCACCTGGTCCTGCCTGCGGATCGCGTCGAGGAACGGGTTCAGCGCGTCACCGGTGACGCCAAAAATCTGCCGGACGCCGGCATCCTGCAGAATCGAGAGAAGTTCCTCGCAGACGTTCTTCGACATCTTCTGACCGTGCTCCTTTGCGCTTCGCGCGCGGATTTCTAGGCGAGTGGGTGACGCGATGGCAGGCCGAGCTGGTTCCTGGCATAGGCCTGCGCCGTGCTGTCGAAGTCGAAAACGAAGTGCGATCCCAGCGTATGCAGATCGCGCTGCTTCTGCTGGAGCGTCGAAGAGAGGAACTGGGCGTGGGCACCGGCGGCGGCCATCAAACGATCGACTGCGCGCACACAGAGCGTGGTGGCGAAGCAGGCCTTCATCCAGATCGACAAGCGCTGACCCTCACCGGGCGACCCCCCTTCCGCTCCCAGCCCTGCGAGTTCACGCCGCGCCGCCTCGAGCATCAGGCCCGCCGAATCGATCTCGAGGGAGCTTTCGGCGAAACGGACCTGGGTCGGGGCCGACTCAACCGACCGGCTGCCGTCGAGGCGCACACGCTCCTGCAGTGCATCGCGAAAGGCCGCACGCGCACCGCGGGCGATCCCGAGGGCCGGCGCCGCGGCAACCTGCGCCAGCACGGGCACGAGCGGTTGCCGGTAGAGCGGCGGCGCATCGGCCGCTGCCGCCCTCCCCTCCACCAGGTTCCGAAAATCCAGGGTTCGTCGCTCGGGGATAAAGGCTTCCTCGACGACGAGATCGTGGCTTCCAGTGCCTCGCATTCCCGCGGTGTGCCATGTGTCCGCGACGACGAAGTCGTCCCGGGGAATCGCCACACACAGGATCTGCGCTTCTCCCGCCGAGCCGGCCGCTCGCGTCGCCGAGACGAAGGCCCATTGCGCGTGGGCAGCGCCCGACGCGAAAGCCCAGCGGCCCCGCAGCACGAATCCGCCCTCGCGGCGCTCGAGGCTACCCCCGGGTGCAAAGCAGGCCGACGCGAGAACAAAGCCGCGATCCCCAAAAAGCTCCTCCCGGGTTTCCTCACCATAGAGCGCCGCCAGCCAGTTATGGATAGCGAGAAGCGAAAGGACCCACGCGGAAGAACCGCACACCTCGCCGACTTCGACGGAGACGTCCAGAAGTGCATCGAGGGGCAATTCAAATCCGCCGCTGCGGCGCGGAACGAGGGTGCGGAAGAATCCATTTTCGACGAAAGCGTCGATCGTGGCTTGGGGGATGCAACGTTCTCGTTCGGCGTCGACAGCCCGGCTAGCCAGATCGTTTCGCATCTTCCGCGCGCGTATTCGCAGTTCTTCTCGTGTCGGGGCGGACTGCATGGGGCCTCGCGCTGTCTCGTGACGTGACTGCAAAATGAACCTGGCGAGGCTAGCAGAGCGTGCGGTCAGAGATGGATCGCGGCGTCGGCCGCCGCCAGCCGAAAGACCGGATCCGGGGCGATCGAGTGCTCGCGAAGGGCCGCTTCGCAGAACTTGATGGCGTGCTCCTGCATGGAAGACGCCGCGCGGTAGCGGATTTCATCTTCGCTTTCGGCCAACGCCTCGACTTCCGGGACGATCGTGACGGGACCTTCCGATGCGGTGATCGCGTGAAGCGCCGCCGCCGCCTGCAGCGCGAAACACGCCGCGCGCTTGCGAGTGGCTTCGTCGAGATGATCGGCAATCAGCCGGAGAGCGCTCGGCGCGGTCAAGGCGTGCAGAGCCGCGATGCGCGCCTGCGGCTTAGCCAGGTAGAGGCGCGCAGCTTCGCGGCACAACTCGCCGAGAAATTTCTCGAACTCGAGTCCCGATGGATCCAGCGCTTCGACCTCCGCGGCGAAGCGCGGCTCGCCATCGAGGGCTCGAACCCGGTCGTCCAGTAGAAAGCCCGTGACCTGCGTCAGCAGCCCCGTCGAGCGCGCGAGCACCTCCGCCGGGCCGCGGTCGGCAAGGGGGTGGCGACCGGGAAGCCCCGGCAGACGCTGGTAGCTCCCGGCCCAGTAGGCCAGCCCGAAGGCCAGCTCCAGGCGCCGGGGGGTTGTTTCCTTCGCTTCGATTCCGCGCACGGCGTGGGCCAGCCGAAGCAGGCCGTGGGTCCCGGCCGCGAACAGGCCCTCGACGAGCGCGGGAAGCTCCCGTCGAAGAACCGCCTGCCAGGTGTCTGCCTCGAGTTCGCGTTCAAAGGTGGCGCGCCAGTCGCCGAGGCGATCCGCGTGCCCGACAGCTGCCGCGCGCTCGTCGGAACACAGGGGCGTTCCCGACTCGGCGGGAGGCAGGCGCGGCTCGTAGAGATCGACGAAGCCACCGATCAGCGCGGGATGGCCCAGTTGGAGAAGCGCTTCCGCCGCCATCGGCCCGTGGTTCGAGAGGCCACCGGCGTATTCGAAACTGCGCGCCTGGAAACGCTCGAGGGCTTCATCAAGATCCGTCAACACCGCCCCCTGCCAAGCCCATGCGACCGCAGCGGGATCGTCCGTGTCAGGGCGTTCGTTCGGCGTACTCTCACCGCTGCACTATACTTCGCCGTCGGCACTAAGCGGCATCGGTCCGCCGCCGTTTCGCACTGCCGCGCACCCATCCTGTGCGACTCGATGGCGAAGCGAAACACCCGTACCACCCGTTCACTCCCTTTTACACCCGAACCCTTTCGCTCCCGGGAGCCATTGGAACCTCATGACGACGACCCTCTCTCCCAACACCGTACTCGACGCCCTGCGTCCGATCATCGACCCCGACTTCCACAAGAGCATCGTCGAGCTCGGCTTCATCAAGGACCTGCGGATCGAGGGCACCAAGGTCGCCTTCTCGATCGAGCTCACGACACCGGCCTGCCCGATCAAGGCGGAATTCGAAAGGGAGGCCCGCGAGCGCGTCGTCGCCCTGCCGGGGGTCGAGTCCGTCGAAGTCACGATGACGGCCAACACCCGGCGTGCGGCCACCGCAAAGGGCGGCGACAAGGAAATCCTACCCGGCGTCCGCAACACGATCGCCGTCGCGTCGGGGAAGGGTGGCGTGGGCAAGAGCACGACCGCGGTCAACCTCGCGCTGGCACTGACCAACACTGGGGCGCGCGTCGGAATCCTCGACGCCGATGTCTACGGCCCTTCGCTTCCGATCCTCACCGGGACTTCGGGACGACCCCGCGCCGAAAAAAACAAGATCCACCCCCTCGAGCGTTACGGCATGAAGCTCATGTCGATGGGCTATTTCATCGAGGACAACGCGCCGGTGATCTGGCGGGGGCCCATGGTTCACGGCCTGATCCGCCAGTTCCTAACGGATGTGATCTGGGGAGAGCTCGACTACCTGGTGATCGACATGCCGCCCGGAACCGGCGATGCCGCCCTTACTCTCACCCAGCAGGCTCCGCTCTCGGGAGCGGTGATCGTCACGACGTCGAAC
>CAJXIC010000016.1 GCA_913054385.1 uncultured Pseudomonadota bacterium | reverse complement strand
TTTTCTGCCGTCGAAGTCGGGTCTGGAGCGCTCCTGGAGCGGAAAAGGACAAAAAGAAAACCCGTCCCCCCTTTTTAGCCGCGGATGTCGCGCAGAATCAGGGAACGCTGGCGTCGTCTCGCGTGCCCGCCGAGGGCCATGAGCATCGCCACCGCAAGCAGCGCCGCACCGGGTTCCGGTGACAAGATCCAGCCGGCTGCCACCGGATCAAAGCCCGTGTAGTCGAAACTCGTGAGGTCATCGTAGTAGGCGGCGCCGGTGGTGGTGCCCAGGTTGGTGGCCTCGGCGAGGTCGGCCGCGCTGAAGTCGGCGCCGGTGACGGTGGCACTGCGGAAGTCCGCCAACACGCCGTCCACGCCGGTGAGGTCGGCGTCGGTGAAATTCGCGCTTCGGAATTCGCCCGAGAAGAGCGTCGCTTCGCGCAGGTCGGCCCGGGTGAAGTTGGTATCGTGGGCCTTCACGTAGCCGAGGTAGCCCAGTGCCATCAGCGCGTCGGTAAAATTCGCGCTTCGGAAATCGCCCGAGAAGAGCGTCGCTTCGTGCAGGTCGGCCCGGGTGAAGTTGGTGCCGTGGGCGTTCACGTAGTCGAGGTAGCCCCGTGCCATCAGCGCGTCGGTGAAGTTCGCATCCTTCAGCTGGGTAGAACCGTCGAAGGGCGCAAAATCGGCATCGTTCAGATTGGCCCCGACCAGCGAGGCCCCCTCGAGATCGCAGTCGTTGAGAAAGGCGGTGCCGAGGCTGGCGGCGTCGAGGATCGCGTTGGTCAGGTTGGCGCCGAAGAGGTCCCCGAAATCGAGATCCGCGCGCGAGAGGTCCGCACTCTGCAAGTTCGCCTCCTCGAGCACCGCGTCTTCGAGTGCGGCATCCGGAAGCGCCGCGTTCTGGAGATCGGCGTCGAGGGTGTAGACGTCGGGGGCGAGATCGGTGCCGCTGTAGGAGTGGGGGGCGCCGTCGCGGTCGAGGATTTCTTCGACTTCTCCGTCGGTTAGTTCATAGGTGGCGGTCCACGCGAGAGCACTCGGCAGGCAGAGTCCGGCGACGAGCGCGAGGCAGAGCGAAGAGCGTGCGGGCATCGGGAAACCGAGAATAGCAGCGCGACGACGGTTGATCGCCGGGCGCAGTCGCTGCGCCGAAGCTGCCGACGCGCTGCCCGCACCGGGGGATCGATGCCCGAGCGTTGCCGATAGAATCGCGCTCAGGCGGCGGCGCGCCGCTCGGCGATCAGGATCTCCGAGGCGACGCCGAAGCGCGACACCGTTTCGCAATAGAGCACGCTCCAGGGTTCGGCGTCGAGGAAGCTGACCAGATCAAGGGGGCGGCAGCCGCCCACAAGCGCTGGGCGACGCGCCGCGATGCGACTCCAGGCGCTCATGACTGTGCGCGAAATGGGTGTTGCGCCCGGGCAGAGGCTCGCCACGCACAAGAGACCGCCGGGCCAGAGCATGCGCCAGGCCTCGAAGAGCAGGTCGCGGATCTGCGCTTCGGACAGCAGGTCGAGGACATAGGTCGAGACGAAGCGATCGTAGGATTCGCTGATTTCGTTTTCGGGCACACGCCCGGTGGTGAGGATCACGCGCGCTCGTTCGCCGAGGGGCTCGAGTCGCTCGCGCGCCAGCGCCACCATCTTCGGGCTCAGTTCGTGGGCGCGGTAGCGGGCGGCCTCGCCGAGGTGGTTCTCGAACAAGTCCAGCGCCAGTCGCCCGGTGCCGCAGCCGAACTCGAAGACCGATTCGGCGCGGCCGAAGCCGCCCGCTTCGGTGAGCCGCTGGATGGCAATGTCTTCGTAGAACGATTGGGAGTCGAGGCGAGCCGCGAGACGGTCGTAGAAGTGCCGCGCTTCTTGGTGCGAGAGCGTCTTCGTCACGGTCGTCGCCCTTCCCCCGTTCCCCGGAGAATACCGTCCCTGTTCCGTTCGCCCCAGCGCACTGGGGGGTGCTCGGGGAACCCCCGGGCCCCGGCGCGGGTCCGATAGCATGGGGCTCTCAACCCGTTGTGGCGTGTGGTCGAAGAGAAGAGGCAGGAGGGTTCTGGTGGCGTTTCGTGCAGCTATTGCGGTGTTCTGCCTGGCTTTGCTGGGGGCCGCCGCTCCCTCCCACGCGATGGTTTTCGAGAACACCCGCGTCGCCCTCGAGTTCGACTCGGATTTCACGCTCCTGCGCGTCGAGGCCAAGGACGAGGGGTTCACCGTCGAATCGACCCCGGCCGGATCCCCGATCTGGCACGTGACGCTGCTGCAAACCGCGGCGGTGTCGCCCATCGACTGGGGCACCGACTTCACGCGCTTCGACGCGCGCGCCGCCACTGGAGGCGTAGCCACGACCTCCGCCGTGACCGGCGGCAGCCAGTTGCAGATCGCCTGGAGCAACGTGGCGATCCCCGGTGGCGACCCGACGGACTTGATCGACATCACGCTCACGGTGTTCTTGCCCGACGACTCACTCGAGTCGCAGTGGTCCGCCGAAGTAAAGCTTGCGGGGACGGGCTTCAGCCTGTGGAGTTTCGACGGACCGATCTTGTCGCTCGAGGCCGAGGGGTCCGGCCCGCAACTCGACCGCGCTTCACTGCCGCTGAAGGGCGGGGCGCTCGTCAAGAATCCGGCCACGGTCACCTTGATGCCGCTCAACCCCGACGAGACCCAGGGCGACTCGCCGAAGGGCTCGCACCCCCGCGACTTCGAGATGCAGTTTGTCCACCTTTATGAAGAGGCCAGCGGCCAGGGGCTGTTCTTTCGGACCACCGACACCCAGGGCGCGCTGAAGCGGCTAGTGATCTTCAACCAGGGTGGCGACCTGCGGCTCTTCGCGCGGCACTATCCGGCGGACGCGGTCACCCCCGGCCTCACCTACACGACCCCTTACGATGTGCGCCTCGCTCCCTTCGTCGGCGACTGGTACGACGGCGCGCGCTTCTATCGCGACTTCTTTCTGAGCCTGCCCGCGGCTTCGGCGGGGCCCCTCGAAACCCGCAGCGACTTCGCCGGCGCAGTGGCGGAGACCCACCACCTGAGTCACACCGTCGATCTCAACAGCGGCGGCAACTACCCGGGCGGGGACGACGCGCAGGCTTCGCTCACGGCCTGGCGCGATTTCGTGGCGCCCGTCGAGATGACTGTTCATCTTCGCGGCCTCGGTCCGGGGCTTCCCGAGACGGCCCTCGACAGCACCGCCACTGATGCGCTTGCCGTTGTGACTTACCTGGGCCTGCGCTCGCTCCCCTACACCAACAGCTACGCCTGGCCGACGTCTTCGAGCGACGACCCCACGGGCACCCGCGCCTCCGCCTCGGTGAAGACCCTCGACGGCACGATCGCCGAGAGCTTCGAGTTCGGGGAGTACCGGATGGATCCCTTCGTGCCCGCCTGGCGCGACAAATATCTGGAGCGCACCGCGGCGCTGCTCGACGGCGGCGCCACCGACCAGTACGTCGATCTCAACCCCAACTTCCATTTCTGTTTCGATGCCAGCCACGGTCATCCGCTCGGTGCCGGCACGCACTTCATGGATGGCTACCGCACCCAGATGCAGGCCGTGCGGGCGCTGGGTAAGGAGGCGCGCGCCGATTTCAGCACGCTGCCCGAGCATCGCAGCGAACTCACGGCGGATCTCTTCGACTACTTCCGGCTTCCCTACTGGACGGGTGACGGCAGCGCTCCCTTCGTCGGCGGCATCGCCGGCGCCGAGCCGGTGCCGCTGGTGGCCACCGTGATGCACGACCACATCGGGCTGGCCGCCAGCACCGGGCTCGGCAGCAGCTACGAGCAACTGGGCGACGCCGCCTTCCGCTTTGCCCAGGCGTACTCGTTCGTGCAGGGCAATTCGCTTTCCTTTGCGGACCTGGGGCACCTGATGGGGGAGTTTTCCGACCCCAAGCTCGAAGCCTTCGAGTACACGCGCTCGCTGCTCTACCACCGCGCGGCGGCGACGAAGTTCTTGCTCTACGGCGACATCTTGCGGCCGCCGACCACGGGCTCCGGCTTGCGAACGGTTTCGTTTCACGGCGTCGACTACCAACAACCCGCCGTGCTGGGTTCGGTATACGGCGCATCGGACGGGACCCTCGGCGCGGTGCTCGTGAACGACCAGGCCCACCAGACCCACGCGGCCTTCCGCCTGGATCCCTCCGATTACGATCTGGCCCCCGGAACCTACGAGATTCATTCGCTGACACCCGACATGCAGACCGGCGCAGTCGACGCTCAATACGAGTTCTACGGCGGCTTTCGCGACGCCCCCTACACGCGGTACTGGCGCTTCGAGCCCGGCGAGGTGCTGATCCTCGAAGTCCGCGCCGCGGTCGACAGCGATGGCGACGGCATGAGCGACGCTTGGGAAGTGGCCCATGGTCTCGACCCGGCGGACTCCTCGGACGCCGCAATCGACCCCGACGACGATGGTCTCTCTAACGCCCGCGAATTCGCCGTCGGCACCGACCCGGCCCTCGCCGACAGCGACGTCGACGGCGACTCCGATCTGTTCGAAATCACGGCCGGCAGCGACCCGCGCGATGCCAGCAGCACCGCCGGCGCCTCGGTGCCGGCCCTTGGTCCGCCCGGGCTAGCGCTCCTGGCCGGCCTCATGCTCGGGTTGGGGGCGCTGCAGAACCGCCGACGTCGTATGGTTCGCGCGGCGAGGCGGGATGCAGGCTTCTGCGAGTTCCGCCGCTTCACGAAGCGTTCGTGAATGGGTAGAGTGGCCGCCCGGCCCCAGACCAGGGAAGAGGCGAGCCAGCATGTTCAAGAGAATCGTGATTCTGTTCGTCGCCCTGGGCATCGGCGTCTGGGTCGGATACAAGCTGCCGCGAGGTGCAGGCCTCGTCGCCACGGTTATGAACCTCACCGGGCAGAGCGCTGAGGATTACAGCGCGACGGCCTCCCACCAGGCTTTTCTCGACATGGAGGCCATGATCTCGAACGCCCGTGAAATGGTGCTGGCGGATGCACGGACTGAGCAAGAAGCCAACGAGGGCATGCGATGGCTGCTGCGCGTCATCTCCATGAGCACGGAGGTGGCGGCCGACACGAATGCCAGGCAGCCGCACTTCCAGAGGATGGATACAGCCGCAAGAAAAATCGGCGGCGATAACCCGGACGCGGAATACGAATTTGCCCAGATCGACGGGCAGTACGACTACCGCATCAGCGGAAACGTGGGCACCATCCGGTACCTCGGCTTCACCATCAATGGGGGCCAGGGCATGGTCCCTCGGCGCCAGGTCGCCTACGTCAGCGACCGGACCCTCACGCTCGACGAGGATGGGAACTTCACTTTCATCCTCTCGCAGGAGAAGCCCGAGGTCGAAGGCGACTGGGTGCAGATCCCGAAGGATGCTTCGGGCATTCTCGTGCGCGAGTACATCGCGGATCGGGAAAACGAAATCCTGCCCACGCTCCAGATCGAAATCCTTGGAGAGAAGCCGCCTTTCTCCCCCCCGACCGACAAAGAAATCGCCGACTCAATCATCGGCACGAGCTACGCGTTCCTCAAGCTTTCCACCCTGCATAAAACCGTCCTCCCAGAGTTGCTCGAAGAATCGAACAGGTTCATTCGTGCAACGCCCGAGAAACTCGGCGGCGCCATCACCGGGGCCGACAACCTGTACATGATCGGCAGCTATCAGATCGCAGAAGACGAAGCCCTCGTCGTCGAAGTCACGCCGCCAAAGGTCCGCTACTGGAATTTTACGCTCGAGAGTCGCTGGCATGAGATCGGCGACTATCTGCATCGTGCGACTTCGCGAACCCTCGAGGACGTCGAGTATGAGCCCGACGGCTCGGTGCAGTTTGTCATCAGTCACACCAACCCGGGCCACCCGAATTGGCTCGACACCAGCGGGCACGCTTTCGGATTCATGACGTTTCGTTGGATTGACGGCAAGGATCACGAAATCGCGATGCCGACGATCCGCATCGTCAAGCTCAGCGAACTCCCCTGACCCGGCTGGCGGCGGCCGCCCTGCTGTCGCCCTAGCGCTCGCGCAGCGGCAGCGCTTCGGGGGCGAGGACGCAGTGGGTTCCGCGGTAGATCGTCGCCATGCACTTGTTGCACTGGATGCAGAGCGAGGTTTGGGTGCGTCCGTCGGCCATCTCGTTCACCAGACCGGGTTCGCGCAGCAGCGCGCGGCCCATGGCCACGAACTCGAACCCCTCGGCCATGGCGTGCTCGATGTTCGCGCGTCCGTTGATGCCGCCGAGCAGCACCAGCGGCATCGAGAGAGCCTCGCGGTACTGCCGGGCGTAGGGCAGGAGATACATTTCCTCGAAGGGGTACTCGCGCAGGAAGCGTTTCGCGACCAACTTGAACCCCAGTCGCAGGTAGCGCGGGAAGGCGTAGGCCATCTCCGCGATGGGGGCTTCGCCCCGGAACAGGTACATCGGGTTCTGGAGCGAGGAGCCGGCGGTGAACTCGATGGCGTCGAGGGCGCCGTCCTCTTCGAGCATCTTGGCGAAGCGCACGCTCTCTTCGAGCCAGAACCCCCCGGGGACGCCGTCGTCCATGTTGAGCTTCGCCAGCACGGCCATTTTGTCGCCGACCGCGTCGCGCACCGCCTTCACCACCCGTCGCGGGAAGCGAGCGCGATTCTCGAGCGAGCCGCCCCACTGGTCCTTGCGCCGGTTGATGAGAGGGCTCAAGAATTCGCTCAGCAGGTAGCCGTGACCGAGATGGATCTCGACCGCGTCGAAGCCGTTGTCGCGCAGGCGCACTGCGGTCTCGGCGAAGGCCCGGGGGATGCGCTCGAAATCGTCGGCCTGCATGGCGCGGGTGCGACGCATGGCCAGGGAGTTGAAGAAGCGCGAGGGCGAGAGGCCGGGGAGGCCGGCGCTGGCGCCCACCGCACCGGCGTGGCCGATCTGCGCCGAGACCGCGGCTCCCTCACCGTGCACCGCGTCGGCAAGTTTTCCCAGGTCGGCGATGTTGTCGTCGTCGACCACCAGTTCGTTGGGGGCACCGCGGCCGTCCGCCGCCACCGCCACGAAGGCGAGGGTGGAAAGGCCGACACCCCCGGCGGCGATGCGCCGGTGAAATTCGATCAGGTCCGGCGGGACCTGGTTGCCCCCGCTGCGCCCCTCGAAGGTGGCGGCTTTGAGGATGCGGTTGCGCAGGGTGAGCGGGCCCAGGCGGGCCTCGGCGAAGGCGTCGAGCGGGCCCCCGGAAGCTTCAGTGCTGGTTGCGTCGCTTGACTGGCCGTTTTCCACGGGCGTTCCCCTGTCGCCCGAGATTGCAATGGGTCGGGCGATCGCCCGGGAGGATATCGCGTCCCGGGGCACGGGTCAGACCGTCTCGTACTCGGCGATCCCGCCCTCTTCATGGAGTCGCTCGTAGGTCTTGAAGTCGCCGGGAAAGAGGAAGGGCGCCCGACCCGCGGCGTTTCGGTAATAGCTGTCGCAGGAGGCAGAGCCCCACGAATAGAGGGCGAAGCGTTCCTCCATCCAGTCGTTGTATTCGCGGTGCAGGTCTTCGCGCACTTCGAGGGCGCGTGCTCCCTGCCTCTGCTTTTCGAGCAGCAGCGAGACGATGCTCTTCACGTTGCGCTCGACGGTCACGAAGTAGGGGACGTTGAGTACCAACCCGTTGGGCCCCACCGCGAAAAAGAAGTTTGGGAAGCCGCGGGCGGCGATGCCCTTGTGAGCTTCGGGGGTCTCGCCCATGACCTCGTCGAGTCGTCGCCCGTCGCGGCCGCGGACCGCGAAGCGATCGAAATCGAGGATCCGGTAGCCGGTGCAGTAGATGATCACGTCGGCGGGGATGCGGCGACCGTCAGCGGTGACGATCCCCTCCTTCGTCACTTCCGACAGCCCCGAGGCCACGAGCTCGACGTTCTCGCGCTGGAGCGCGGGATAGAAATCGTCGGAGACCAGCCCGCGCTTACAGCCGTACCGGCTCTTTGGTGTCAGCGCTTCGCGCAGATCGCCTTCCGGGACCTGTTGGTGGATGAATTTTCGCGCGCGCTTCTCGAAATCTTCCATGCGCTTGTGGCCGAGAGTGACGGCGTCATGGACCAGCGACATCAGGAAGCGTTGGCCCTTCTGGACCGCCTGCAGGTAGCCCGGAAGCCAGCGGAAAAAATTGCGCTGGCGCCGCGAGTAGATCTGGCGGCCGCGGGGCATGATCCAGTTGGGGGTCCGCTGCAGCACCGTGAGCTGCGTTGCCACTTTCGCCAGTTCCGGCACGATCTGCACCGCGCTGGCCGCCGAGCCGACGATGACGATGCGCTTGCCTTCGAGTGCGACTTCGTGGTTCCAGCGGGTGGCGTGCCAGCTGTCGCCCTCGAAGGTGTCGATCCCCGGGACGCTCGGGTAGAGCGCGGTGTGCTGGTTGCCCATGGCGCTGATCACCACGTCGAATTCGAAGTGCTCGCCGGCCTCGCTCTCGAGGGTCCAGGCCGCGTCGGCTTCGTCGAAGCGCAGCGACACGATCCGCGTATCGAGCTGGATCTTCGGATCGAGGCCGAAGGCGGTGGCGCAGCGCTGAAGATAAGCCTCGATCTCGGCCTGCTCGGCAAAGCTCGCATTCCACTCGGGGTTGGGGGCGTAGGAAAAGGTGTAGGCGTGGGCCCAGACGTCGCAGGCCAGCCCCGGGTAGGTGTGGAGGTGCCAGGTGCCGCCGGGCTTCGCGGCCTTCTCGAAAATCGTGAAGTTCGTAAAGCCCTGGGCGAGCAGTTCGTGGCCGGTCGCCAGGCCCGAGGGGCCGGCGCCGATCACGGCGATGCGAAGCGAAGCGGGGTCCACGGTCGCAGTCTCCAGTCGGGCGCGCAGCGAGTCTAGCCTGCTCGGGAACGGGGACCGTCCCCGTTTCCGTTGCGCTAGCCGATGGCGGGTACACCGAAGAGCCACGGGTGGATCCCCGCGAAGAGCGCGTAGAGCCCGACCGCCAGCGCAACGCGCCAGGCGCCGATCTCCGAGAGCACCAGGCGGTTGCGGCCGGAGAGGATCGCGCCGAAGGGCAGCCGTGAGGTCACCGCAGCGAAGGGCCCCCAGCGTTCACCGAAGCGCCGGCTGCGTTTTGCGTCGATGGTGGGCGGCCCCGCCAGCGCCACGGCCAGCAGGCAGACGAAGAGGATCGCCGACGCGACATCCGGGTTCGCGATCGCGTGGGCCGCGGCCCAGATCGCAATGCCCCAGAGCACTGGATGCCGCGTGATCCGCAGGATCCCGCGCACCGCATCTTCGGAATCGATCTGTGCGTCGCCGCCCATGGCGGTGGGACTCGGGGTTGCGGCGCCCACCCCGACGAAGAGGAAGGCCACGAAGACCAGCCCCCAGGCGACGGGCCGGGTCCATTCGGCCGGCGTCGCCCACCAGACCGTCGGGGCCAGGCTGTAAGCCCAACACAGCCAGGTGATGCCCACGATTGAAAGCAGCGAGAAGAAGCCGAGATAACCCTTCTCGCCCAGCCGGGACACCAGCCTGTCGCGCAGTTGCGAACCGGCAATCCCGACGTGAATCGCGAAGAAGAAGAACGCGGCGAAGACCAGCGAAGTCACGGGGTGTCTCCCTCGCTTAGCGTGGGCATCGGGAAGTATGGCATGCCTGCGGGCCGACGCGCGGAGCGCCTCTGCGATGGCGTACGCTTCCGGGAACGGAGGAAGCCCGCCATGTCCGAGCTCGAGTTCGAAGCCTACGGGCCCGAGGGCGATGCGAGCCAGCACCGCTCGGGCGAAGAGATCGACGCGCTGTTCGCGGCGCTTCCCGCGCCGCCAAAGCAGAGCGGGCGCCTGGTTCTGATCGTGCGACGCCACCCCGACGGGCGGCGTGAGCGACTCGACACTACGCTCCTCACTCCCGAAGAGGGCGTCCCGGGCGACGGTTGGAATCGCCGCCCGCCGCGCGATCTCGACGCTCAACTGGCCGTAATGCGGATCGACATCGCCGAAATTCTCGCCGCCGGGCAGGACGTCACCATCGCGGGGGACAATCTCTTCGTCGATCTCGACGTCTCGGCAGAGAACCTGCCCACCGGTACCCGCTTGCGTGCCGGCGCGGCGACCTTCGAGGTCACACCCCAGCCCCACAACGGCTGCAAGAAGTTCAACGGCCGCTTCGGCAACGACGCCCTGAGCTTCGTTTCGGACCCGGCCACCCGCAACCAGAACCGCCGCGGCCTCTACTTCAAGGTGGTCCTGGCCGGCGCGGTCGTGGCGGGCGACACCCTCGAAGTGGTTTCGAGGCCGTGAGAGCGGCCCACGCCGGGACTCCGTTTCCCATTCTGCTGTGCAGGGGTACCCTCTGTGTGGCAGCGGTTGAGCAGGTCTTTTGAGCCCGATCCAGGGTTGCGGAGCGAACAGAGTGGCAATCCACGGCAGAAGATGCCGACGCGGCCGCGGCGCCCGGATCAATCGGCGCAGGGTCGGCTTGGTGCGGACGCTCATTGTGGCGATCGGCGTGGCCGCTGCTCCGGCAAGCGCACTCGACCTCGAGGTCACTTCCCCGACCCTCGGCCAGTTCGTGTCCGCCACCACGCTGACCGTCAGCGGGAGGGCGATAGTGGGGGTCGCGGATTCCATCGCCACGCTCGAAGTGAATGGAGTGTCGGCGCTGCCCGTCGCGGGCGACGGAAGCTTCAGCCTCGACGTTGCCCTGGACCCCGATGCCATCTTCCAGGCGATCCAGGTCGATTTGACCGACACCGCCGGGGCGCAGCGCCGCGAGTTGCTGACTGTGATTTTCGGAGACTCGGTGGCCGACGGCGCCTACGCGGAAAGCGGCTCGGCCCTGCGGCTCAACGATTCCGGGCTGCGGGCGCTATCCGGATCGATCGCGGCGGATCTCAACCTCGACATCGCCACGATCCTGCCACCCGGCATAGTGCTGATCGAAGATTACTGTTACGTGTCCTTCATCTGGTGCATCGGATGGGTCAGCGCAGCGGTTTCGGATTCGCCGCCGCCGAGCATCGGCGGCGTCGGTGTAGCTCTCGACTCGCGCCTCGGCGCCGCCCATGTCGACGTTGCTCTCAACGACGTCTTTATGAAGGTGGACATCTGGTCGACCGGCGGGCTCCTCAGTATCGCGTGCACGCTGGACGTCACTTCGCCGCTGATGCGCTTGAGCACGGATCTCACGCTGGGGCCCCTGGCGGGTGACGCGTCACAAATCGACGTCGTGCAGTCGGGAGACGTGGGCAGCAATTTTGTCGATTTACAGAACGACGCCGGCTGCTCGGGCTTCCTCGGGCCGCTGATCGAGGGGAGCATCGAAGACCTGGCCGCGGACATGGTTCAGGACGAGATGGAGCACCTGCTGAACGCGGTCGACGGCGACGGCAACACGCCGATGGCCGCAGCCTTCGAAGAGGCGCTGATCGGCCTCGAACTCGGGACGGCCATCGGCGCCGGACTCGAGCTCGAACTCGCCGCTCTCTTCAACGACACTGTGATCGACGTCGACGGCGTCACCCTCGACATGGATATCGCGTTCACCGCTCTGAACCCGGACCCGGCGGCGGTCGACTTGAGTGGCTCGCTGAGTTTGCCATCGACGCTGCCGACTTACGGCGCCACGGCGCCCTCGGGCGCGCCCTACGACGTGGCGATGGGGGTCGATCCGGCGGCCTTCAACAACCTGCTGGCGGCGGAGACGGAGAAGGGTCTGCTGATTACTTCGATCACCGAAATCGATTTCTTCGGGTCGACCTTGTCGCTGACCGCTGGCCTGGTTTCGCTGCTGGAGCCGGCCTTCGCAGTACTGCCGGGTGCGTTGCCCTTGCGCTTCGACATCAAGCCTCAGCTTGCTCCCGTGGTGACGGGTGCGGAGGCCGCTGCGGGGGACCTTGCCGCCCTCGAGATGGCCCACCTTCTGGTGACGGTCGTTTCCAACGACGGTTCCGAGGACGAGCATCTTTCGTTCGTCGTCGATCTGAGGGTGGGTCTCGATTGCGGTCTCGACGAACTGGGCCAGCTCAGCTTCACCCTTGGGACCCTCGATCCCGAGCAACTGGGCGTGGCGATCATCGCGAACCCGCTGAACGTCGAAGAAGAGAACTTCTCGTCGGTCATCCAGTCGTTCCTGCCGTCGCTCTTTCCCGCACTCGCCTCATCGTTGGGGGCCTTCCCCATTCCCGACATCGCGGGCCTCGCCTTCTCGCTGGTCGAGGCCGCCAAGAACGGCGATTTCCTCTCGCTCTTCCTCTCGGTACCGAAGGACGAGAGCCGACATGCGGTCCTTTTCGACGGCGACGGGGTCGTCGTCTACGGCTCCGAAGGCGGCGTCTTCGACGATGGAAAATACATCCAGGACATCCCGGCCTCCTTCGAAGTGGGCAGCGCGGGCGAAGACAACCAACTCGGCTTCTTCGAATCGCGAAAGGCCGTCGTCAGCGACGGTGCGAACGTGACGGTCCACGATTTCAATCCCTACACCGGGTTCAGCCAAGCCGTCGTGACCCAGGCTTTTGCAGACCTGCCGACCGGCTTCGAGAACGGCTCCGGCGCCAACGACAACATGCTCGATTTTCCGATCTCGAATCTGGCGGTGCTCTACAACGGCGTGAATGTGACGCTTCACGATTGGGACGGGGCCGAGTTTTCGGGGTCTCGTGCGATTCAGGGTCTGCCCAGCGGCTTTGAGACGGGCGTCGCCGGCAGCGACAACAACCTGATTTTCGTCGATCCCTTTACTGCCTGGCTCTGGGATGGAAGCCAGACCCTGGAGTACGCCTTCGACCCGCGCACCGGCTTTGCCTACACCGAGCCGGTCGCGGGCACACCCGAGTTCTTCCAGGGCGGGAGCGGCGCCTACGACAACCAGCTTGCGTATACGCTGGCGGCGCCGGTGGACCCGAGCGCAGAAGGGACCTGTACCGCTGTCCTCTACGACGGCATCGCAGTCCGCGTCTACGATTTCGACAACGAGTCCGGCTTCACCAACATGCGTTACGTCCAGGGCACTCCCCAAAATTTCGAATGGGACGGCGCGACCAGCCAGGACAACCACCTGGCCTTCTACGCGAGCCCCGATGGGATGCGGGCCACCTACATCAACTCGAACTCGGTCCAGATCTATGGCTTCAGTCCGCTCTCGGGTTTCTCGTACGTCGGCACGACGACCCAGGACACGACCTGCACCAATTGCCCGGCGGTTTCTGAAATCGGCGCAGACGCCCTGGACAACCAATTTGATTTCATCAGCGCGAACCGGGCGGTCCTCTTCGACGGCCAGGATGTCATCCTGTATTACTGGGCCTATGGACTCTTCCTCAACCCGGAGACCATCCCGGGAGTGCCGCCTGGATTCGAGAGCGGGCCGGATGCCGTCGACAACCTGCTTGCCTTTGCAAACTCGAACCAGGCCGTCTACTTCGATGGTCAGAACGTCTCGCTCTACGATTTCGACACCACCAACGGCTTCACGAACCCCGAGGTGATCCAGGGTGTTCCGCCCGGGTTCGAGAGCGGCGCCGATGCCACCGAGAACGTGCTCTCGATTCTTCCCGGCTGTGTGCAGCCGCCTCCGCCGTTGTGTACCGGAGACGTCGCCAGCGGTGACACCGACGGCGACGGGGTCTGCGACGACATCGATGTCTGCCCGGCTGACGCGGCCGACGACTCGGACGGCGACGGCAGCTGCGACTCGGTGGATCTCTGCAGCGGCAACGACAGCAGCGGCGACACCGACAGCGACGGGGTCTGCGACGACACCGATCCGTGCCCGGCTGACGCGGCCGACGACTCGGACGGCGACGGCAGCTGCGACTCGGTGGATCTCTGCAGCGGCA
>CAJXIC010000015.1 GCA_913054385.1 uncultured Pseudomonadota bacterium | reverse complement strand
GGCCAGACCCAGGTCACCCTCGATCTGCCGCCGGGTGAGCACACGCTGCAACTCGTGCTCGGCGATCACCACCACGTGCCCCACGACCCCCCGGTGGTCTCGGCACCGATTTCGATCAGCGTCGAGTAACGACCTGAAGGGCGGGCTAGACCAGGAGCTTCGAGCCCACCTTCTTCATGTCCTCTTCCTTCAGCTCGCGCTCTTCGGGCGGAGCCGGCACTGCCCGGCCGCGCACCACGGCTTCGCGTGAGCCCACGCGCTCGTTCCAGGCCTGCAGGTGCGGAAGATCTTCGATCTCGACTCCCGCCCAGCCGTGGATCGAGACCCAGGGCCAGGTCGCGATGTCGGCGATGGAATAGTCGCCGGCGAGGAAATCAGATTTCGCCAACTGCGCGTCGAGCACCCCGTAGAGCCGCTTCGTCTCGTTCTGGTAGCGGTCGATGGCGTACTGGATCTTCTCCGGGGCGTAGCGGAAGAAGACATTCGACTGCCCCTGCATCGGCCCAACGCCGGCCATCTGGAACATCAGCCACTGCATCACCTGAGAGCGGCCCTTGGCATCGGTAGGCAGTAGGCGACCGGTTTTTTCTGCGAGGTAGACGAGGATCGCGCCGGACTCGAAAATTGCGAAATCGTCGGCGTCACGATCCACCAGCGCCGGGATGCGGCCGTTGGGGTTGATGGCGAGAAATTCTGGCTTCTTCTGCTCCATCTGGTCGAGACGAATCGGTTTCACCTCGTAGGGAAGCTCGAGTTCCTCGAGGGCGATCGAAACCTTCCAGCCGTTGGGTGTCGGCGAGGTGTAAAGGTCGTACATGGGGGGAGTCCTCGTTCGTTTGGCGAGGGGGCGAGGCGACACACTACCCGAAGCCACCCGGCCCAGAAAGCGTACGGGAGGCCAACGCTTCGATGCCCGTGCGTCGGGTGTGGGGTAGCTTCGTCCGGTGCAAAGAAGGCTCGTCCTCGTGCTCGCGATTTTCGTCGGGATCCTCGCTCCGAGAAGCGCAAAGGCGGAAGATGCCTTCGTCGTCTTCGAACGGCCCGCGGATGGCCGCACCCTCAGCGCAGAATTCGTCGAACTCGACGGCGACGGCCGCACCGACCTGCTGCGCATCGTGGCGCGCGGCTTCCCCCCGAGCGAGACCCGCTGGCTAAAGATCTACCTCCAGGGGCCGGGCGGATCGCTACCGCAGACGCCGAGCTTCAGCCTACCGTTACCCGAGCCCTCTGCGGCCTACGACCTTGCGGACGTCCGCCCCACCCCGGGAATGGAGCTGCTGCTGTTGCAGCCCGACGGGGTCGAGATCCTCTCTCTCGCAGGTCCCGAGGCTCCGCGCTGGAAGCTCGAGACCACGGGCGCAACGACGCTCGGCGCCGCTCGCGACGAGCGGGGGCTCGACCGCGTGCGCCTGGTCTTCGAGGCCGGATCGGGTTCGGACCAGTGGCTCGGCATTCCCACCTTCGACGGCTTCCTCGTTCTCACGCTCGGGGGAACCCAGCAGGCACGCCTCGATACGGCCGGCCGCGCGAATTTCTTCATGCCCCGGAATTCGAGCCTCGAGTTCCTCGAGAGCGACATCCAGTTTTACTACGACGCGCCGCATATCTCGGTGGTGGATCTGGATGGCGACGGCCGGAACGACGTCGTGGCGTCGAACCGTTTCGAACTCCGGGTTTTCCGGCGGCGCGAGGACGGCGGCCTGCCCGACGCTCCCGACGAGACGATTCCCCTCGACATCATCTCGCGCACCGACCAGATACGCGGCTCCGGCGGGGTCGCGATACAGCTCGCCGACATCGACGCCGACGGCCGCGCCGACCTCGTCGCCACCTACCTGGGGGGTGGCTTCTCGGATGCCTCGATGGAAACCCGCCTGCATCGCAACCGCGGGGGGTCCTTCGATATGACATCGCCCGACCAGGTCTTTCGCTCGGAAAGCACGGTGGGGATCGATCGGCTCGTCGATTTAGACGGCGATGGCCAACTCGAACTGCTGCGCGGGCGCATCTCCTTCAGCCTGCTCGATTTCGTCGCACTCCTGCTCACCCGCTCGGTGGATGCCGACTTTGAAGTTCATCGCCTCGGATCCGACGGACGCTTCGACGAAGAACCCGCGCTCGCGCGCGAGTTCAAGATCCCCCTCAGCTTCGACACCTTCCGGCCCGAGGGCTTCCTGCCGGTCCTCGGACCCGACATCGATGGAGATGGCTACGGCGACCTGTTGCTATCGCTGGGAAGCGATCGCTTCGAAGTTCGCTACGGCGGTCCGCTGCACCGTTTCGAACGCGCCCACCTCGAGCAGACCATGGACACCCGTGGCCTGGTGCGACTCGGCGACTGGAATGCGGACGGAAAACTCGACCTGCTGGTCTTCGATCCCCGGGACCCCGAAGCGGGCCTGCGCCTCGCGCTGAACCGGGGCCGGGCGGGCGAAACCACGCGGGACAAGCGCCGCCCGGGACCGCGAGGCCGCCGTCCCTAGCCCTTGGTGCGCGCGCCCGAACGCACCGCCGCAACGGTCCCCAGCAAAATCAGCAGGGCACCGGCAAGGGTCCAGGCGTCGGGCACCTCGGCGAAGAAAAGCACACCCCAGCCCGCGGCGAGCACCACCTGGAAATACGAGATGGCGGTCGCCCGACCCGCCGGCTCGCTCTGCAGGCCCCAGGTCAGGCTGACCTGGCCCAGCTGGGTGGCCAGCCCAACCCCCCCGAGCAGGAGCCACTCGATTCCCACCGGCCAGACAAAGTCGAAGGCGAGCGCCGGAAGCGAGAGCGGAACCGCGACGAGCGGAAAGTAGAAGACGATCACCAGCGGGTGCTCGCTCCGCCCGAGGTATCGCACCATCACGTAGGCCGCTGCACTGAAGAGGGCCCCCGCGAGTGCAACTACCACGGGCCACAGCGGCAATTCGCGGTCGCCGGGGCCGAAGAGCGCGTCGGGCTGGACCACGAAGAGCATTCCGACCAGCGAGAGCAGCAGCGCCAACGCCAACGCTCCCCCCGCGCGCTCTCCCAGAAGTGCGGCCGCCAGCAGCGCGGTGAAGAGCGGATGCAGGTACTGGATCAGCGTTGCGTCGGCGAGCGGCAGGACGGTGAGCGCGTAGTAGAAACACGTGAGCCCCAGGAACCCGAGACCGCCGCGTAAGAGGAGCAGGCCTCGGCGCTCTCCCCAGATCGGAATCCCGCGATGGCGAAGCATCGCGAAACTCAAGAAGAGCGTGACGAGCGCCCGGGCGAAGACGATCTCCTGGGCGGGAAGGCGCTCGCCCACGGCTTTGACCAGCAGGCTCATCACGCTGAAGGCGAATGCCGACAGCAGCATGTAGCGGACGCCGGGTCGCCCCCAGTCCGCGACGAAACCTGCGCGAGAAGATCGATCCATCTTCTGGTGCCAGGGCGCGCGGGGCCTCAGCCGCGCCGCGAGTTTCGAATTTCGGTCTTCAAGAAGGCGAGAATCTCACGGGCCAGTTCGGCGTTCTCGGGCGGTGCCAGAATCTGCACGCCGGTACCCGTTTCGCTGGCGACCAGTCGACCCTTGATTCCTTCGGCTTCGAGGGCGATGAGGATCGCTTCCCCAAGCGCGCGGGACGGCACCTCACCGATTACCAGTTCGGCCATCGTCTCGACTCCCGGCTACGTGGCGTTGCCGAGGGTGGCCGCATCGGGAGAGCGCCCGCCCTGCAGTATCTCGAACTGGTGCCCCGCATCGGCTGCTGGCGTCTCCACGAGGCTGCCGCCTTCATCCCGCGTGATGATAGCCGCGCCATCGGGAGCAAACTGCACGATGTACGACTTGCGGATCGAATCGCTGGTGTTGGGGCCGGTGGCGTGCGGTGTCAGCGAGGAGAAGACCGCAATGCTTCCGGCACGGACGGGCAGGGGAACGGCGCCCGGGGGATCGTCGGCACAGACCCATCCGAGATCGCTCATCCGGTGCTCGAGGGTCCCCCGGTGATGGATTTTCGGAAGCACCCAGGGGCAGCCATTCGATTCGTCCGTGTCGGTGAGCGCGACCCAACAGGTGAGGTACTGCTGGGGTTCGAGATAGGTGTAGCCGTTGTCCTGATGCCAGGGGAAGGGATCCCGGGTGCCGGGTTTCTTGTACACCGACTGGTCCCAGTAGAGCCGGACATCGGGCCCGACGAGGTCGTGGACGAGGTCGCGAAAAACTTCGCCCGAACAGAAAGCGCGCAGTCGTTCCGAGCGCGAGACCAGGAGCGGCGCGAAAGTGATCTCGTCGGCGCGGGAGATGAAGAGCTTCCCGTCCTCGCGTGTTCGCAGGAAGGCTTCGGCCTGGGCTTCGAAGGGATCGATCTCCGCGACGATCTCGGCGACGGTGTCGGCATCGAAGGCGTCCTCGAAGAGGAAGAATCCCCTCTCGTTGTAGCTTTCGGCCTGCTGCTGGGTGATTCGACGATAGGGACCGCGCGTCGGCTGCCACTCGAAGCCGGTGTTCAGTTCGTGCGCTTTCCACTCCATCTTCGCTCGCAAGCTCCCGAACCGCCGCCGAAAGCGTCGGCGGCCCCGCTGCTTCAGAACCCGCTAGACGTCCGAAATCGACTTCACGATGCGGCCGACGATCCCGTATTCGAGCGCCTCCTCGGGCGACATCCAAAAATTCCGATCGGTGTCCTTCTCGACGCGCTCGACCGTTTGCCCGGTGCGGTCGGCAATCGTCTGATTCAGGCGATCGCGGGCCTTCAACATTTCGTCGGCTTCGATTTCGATGTCCGTCGCCTGCCCGCCGATGCCACCGAGGGGCTGGTGGATCATGAAGCGCGTATTCGGGAGACACAGGCGGTCTTCTTTTTCTGCGGCGAGGTATACGTGCGTCCCCGCACTGGCGACCCAGCCGGTTCCGATGATTCGAACGCGGGGGCCCACGAAGCGGACCATGTCGTGGAGGGTGTCGCCGGACTCGACATGCCCACCGGGGGAATGCAGGTAGAGCGTGATGTCGTCATCCGAGTCGGCGGACAGTACGAGCAGGCGAGCCATGACGTTCTCGGCGACCTTCGAGTCGATCTCGCCGGCGAGGAGCAGGATGCGCGATTCGAGGAGCCGCTCCTGCACGCGGGGAAACATCATGCCGAGCGCCGCGCTGGCCTCGGCTTCGGCACTCGTGCGGCTCATTGTCTTCGGCCGCATCGTGTTCGATCGGATCTTCAAGAGTTCTCCCCGTCCCGCGCGCTAATGACGCGGGCCCCAGTCTACCACCACCCGGACGCCCCGCTCTCCCCTGCAGCCCTCCTGTCAATCCGGCGGGGTGCCGCCCTCCCCGCGTCTGCTGACCCGAAGAAAGCCCGCGGCTGCGACGTCGACCGCACCGGAAGGGTGGCTGGAAGCCGCAGCGGAAAAACTCTCTTCGCTAGGCTCGAAGCCGCCCCCTTCTTTTTGGTAGCGCCGTCGCCACGCCGAGGATCCGCCATCTCGAACTCGAACTCCCATGCAACGAGCGTTGGCGAAATTGACTGGGAGCAGTGGACCCCCGTCGACGTCGGCACCCTCTGCTTCATCCGGGTCGAGGGGAGCCTTCTCCTGATCCGCAAGAAACGCGGCCTCGGTGCAGGCAAGATCGTCGCACCGGGAGGAAGACTCGAGGCCGGCGAAAGCATCCTCGAATGCGTACTGCGCGAGGTGAAGGAAGAAGTCGGCGTCGATGCCACCGACCCGCAAGCCCGGGGCGATCTGCGCTTCCAGTTTCGCGATGGCTACTCGATTCGGGTGCACGTCTTTGCCTGCGAGGGCTTTACCGGAAACGTCTGCGAAAGCGAAGAAGCCCTGCCCCTGTGGACACCGATCGAGGCGATCCCTTACGAGGAAATGTGGGCAGACGACGCCCTGTGGCTGCCCGAACTTCTCGCTGGCCGCTGCTTCACGGGTTATTACGTCTTTGACGGCGACCGGATGCTCGACCACGATACGAAGATTCTGGGATGAGGGGCGGCCCGTGATCTCGAGTTCGCACGAGGACGGCGTCGTGATTCTCGAAATGGATGACGGTGAGAACCGTCTCAACGGAAACTTCGTCGAGGCTTTCGCTGCGGCCCTCGACGCCGCGGAAGGAAGCTGCGCAACGGCGCTCGTCTGCATCGGCAGCGGCCGCTTCTACTCGACGGGGCTCGATCTCGAGTGGCTCTCGGGGGAGGGGCGCCGCGCTGCCGAAGACTTCGTTTTTCACGTCCAGGAAATCTACGCACGACTGCTCGAATTTCCCATCCCGACGGTCGCCGCGCTGAACGGTCACGCCTTCGCAGGCGGCGCGATGCTGGCCCTCGCCCACGACGCGCGGCTGATGCGATCCGACCGCGGTTATTTCTGTCTACCCGAAATCGATCTCGCCACCGGGCGCCCTCTCACGCCGGGAATGATCGAATTGATCCGTTCTCGCCTGGCGCCCCAGGTCTGCCACGAAGCGATCCTCACCGGGCGGCGCTACGGCGGCGACGAGGCCCTGAGTTGTGGCATCGTAGAGAGCGCCTGCAGCGCTTCCACGTTGCGCGACGCGGCGATCCGGCGGGCTCGAGGACTGGGCGGCCATCCCCGAAAGAACGTGAAGAGAATCAAAACCCAGCTCTCGGAGCGTGTCTGCAAAGCGCTTCGATCGCGGGAACACGGCTGAGCCGGACCCGCACGCGCCGCCTGGCCACGCCGCGACGCTTTCTGCCTGCAAGGAGAACCCCAAGGATGCATCGACCGATTCGCGCCGCCCTGCTCGGCTTTCTGCTCTTCGCTCTGCCGCTCCCTTCGGCCAGCTACCCGCTCGACGGCTATGCGAGCACTGGAATCGAACGGCTGCGGGTGCAGCGCATGGTCCAGGAGGGAACGATCGCGGGGAAAAAGCGACCGGCCGGGGAACTGCTGCCACTCGATCGGGTCGATCTCCGGCTCCGGAATCGCCCGGACCTGGTCCTGCCGACCCCGGACCCGGCGCTCAGTGCCGAGGTGAAGCAGATGCTCGGTCCTGATGCCGACGCCTACGGGATCGCGCTCCTTGACCTCTCGGACCCGCTACACCCGCGCTACGCCGAATGGAACGGGCACGTGCGACAGAACCCGGGAAGCGTCGGAAAGCTGCTGGTCGCACTCGCCGTCTTCCAGGCGCTGGCGGACATGCATCCCGACGACATCGATGCGCGGATCGCGATCCTGCGGAATACGCAGATCACGGCGGATATCTTCAGCGTCTACGACCACCACACGGTTCCGGTCTGGGACGAAGCCAGCCACACGCTGGTGCGCCTCCCGATCCAGGTGGGCCAGACGGCCTCGCTCTACACCTACCTCGACTGGATGCTTTCGCCGAGTTCGAACGCCGCCGCGGCAATGCTCCAGAAACAGCTCATCCTGATGGCGCACTACGGCAAGGCCTACCCGCCCTCGCAGGAAGAGCAGGACCGCTTCTTTTCCGAGGCGAAGCGCTCGCAACTCGCGAAGCTCTTCGAACGAGCGATTCAGGATCCGGTCACCCGTAACGGCCTCAACCTCGGGGAGCTGCGCCAGGGAAGCTTCCTCACCCACGAGGGGAAGAAGATGGTCCCGGGGACGAGCAGCCACGCCACCCCTCGCGAGCTGATGAACTTCGTCCTCAAGATGGAGCAGGGAAAACTCGTCGACGAATTTTCAAGCCGCGAGATCAAGCGCCTTCTTTACATCACCGAGCGGCGAATTCGCTACGCCTCCTCGGGCGCTCTGCGCAAGTCGGCGGTGTACTTCAAGTCGGGTTCGCTCTACAGCTGCCAGCCCGAAGAGGGCTTCGTCTGCACCAA
The DNA here is from genome assembly GCA_913054385.1 of uncultured Pseudomonadota bacterium. Lineage (GTDB taxonomy): Bacteria > Myxococcota_A > UBA9160 > UBA9160 > UBA4427 > JAYGCV01. The sequence goes on along the minus strand of CAJXIC010000015.1, from coordinate 6,552 downwards.
GTACCACGGCAACAAGCGCAACTTCATGAACTCGGTCGCCATCGTCGAATCGCCGGCCGGCGGGGACCGCCTCCACTACATGACGACAGTGCTTTCGAACGTGCTGAAGAAAAACTCCGCCCAGGACCACCGCGATCTGGCGCGCGCCATCCAGGCGATGCTGCTGGCCGATCACCCGGAAAAGCCGCCCGTCGCGGGAGAAGCGCCGGCTTCGCTGCGCTTCGGCGAGGGTTTCATCGGCTACGAGGGCGAGCGCGAGGCTGCGCTCGTCGCGGTCGATACCCAGGAAACGCTGCTAGCCCTCGGCTACGCCATCGGCGATATCGACGGCGTGATCGGAAGCCGCAGCCGCAAGGCGATTCGCAGCTTCCAGCAGAAACACGACCTGGTGGTGGATGGTCGCCCCTCGAAACAACTGGTCGCAGCGATGCGCAGGGTCGCCACCGAAACCGGCCGCGCCCGCAAGATCCCCTGAAAAAACGGCGACGGTCCGTCTATTCCTCGAGGATCGACTCGAAACCCTCGAAGCGGGGGTGCCCCAGGTAGGTGCCCTCGGGTGCGCGGGCGCTCTGGTGCGCGGCCTTGAAACTGGCGGATTTCGTCCACGCCTCGAAAGCCTCTTTCGATTCCCAGAGCGTGTGCGAGGCGTAGAGCGTCGCCTCTTCGTCGCGGGGGCCGCGCAGGAGTTTGAACTCCTCAAACCCAGGAACCCCATCGAGGCGCGAATCGCGCCTGCGCCAGAGCTCTTCAAAGACGGCCTCGCGACCGAGCGCGATCCGAAAACGATTCATGGCGATGTACATCTTGGGCCTCCGGAATTCGTTGGCTAGGGTGGGGTAGTGAAGCGCAAACACTGGCTGTTGGCCGCCATCTTTGTCGCCGCCGTGATTCAGGTGATTCCCGTCGAACGGACGAACCCTCCGGTCGGCGAAACCATCTCGGCGCCGCCCGCGGTGCTGGCGACTCTCCGCGAGTCCTGCTTCGCCTGCCATTCGAACCAGACGAAGTGGCCCTGGTACTCCCACGTCGCTCCGATCTCGTGGCTCGTGACCCACGACGTAACCCACGGCCGCGAAGAACTCAATTTTACTCGTTGGGGCGATTACGACGAGGACGAGCGCACAGAAAAGATCGAAGAAATCTGGGAGATGGTCGAGGACGGCGAAATGCCTCCCTGGTTCTATCTACCTCTGCACCCCGAGGCCACGCTCGACGCGACCGATCTAAAAACCCTGCGACGCTTCTCCGAAGGCCGCTAGGCGCGCCGCTTCTCCGGGGCGGCTCGATAGAGAAGATGCCGCTCTCCGGCGTGTTCGATCTCGCCGCTGCGCACCATCCCCACCTTCTCCATCACACCCCATGAAGCGCGATTGCGGGGCAGCGTGAAGGCCACGACCCCGTCGAGATCCCAGGCCCCGAAACCGCGCGCGAGCGCCTCGCGCGAAGCCTCGCTGGCATAACCGCGGCGCCAGTAAATGGGGCGCAGCGCGTAGAGAAGTTCAATTTCCCCCGGCAGGGCCTCGGCACGGGTTTCGATCAATCCGGCATAACCGACGAAGTCACCGGCTGCCGACTCGTGCAGAATAAAGGGGCCGAACCCGCGGCGCTGCCAGTGTTCGATGAAGCGCAGGAGGAGCGCTGCAACCTGCGCAGCGCTGCGGACACCGCCGAGCGTCGCACCCACGCGCGGATCGGCGAGCAGGGACTGCAACTCTTCGAGATCCCCCGCAGCCGGACGGTGCCCGTAGAGTCGGGCAGTTTCAAAATCTCTGGGGCCTGCCTTCACGGGCGCTGCTCGCCAACGATCCCATCCGCGAGGCGACGCCAGGGCAGCCTCAACGAATTCGAGGTCAAGCCCGACCCCCTCTGCGCCGATGGCTGTATTGAACCCGTGCCCAGGGAGCCGAATGGACCAACGCCGCGATCATCGCTTCCGATCCGATTTCGTCACCGTCTTCAAGGTCGGGGGACGCGAAGGGTCGGGCTTGCTGGCGGAGATCTCGTACTCCGGTGCACGACTCGAAGAGACCAACTTGCGCCCCCGTGAGGGTGCACGCGTCACGCTCCGCGTGTTGGTGCCACCGGTCGCCGCCTTTTCCCTCGAGGGGTTGGTGGCACGAAGCACACCGGGTGGGTTTGCGATCCACTCCGACGTTTTCGACTCCGAAGTCCGCCGCCTGGTAGACGACGTTTCGGCCATCGTCGAAGCGCGGCGCTGAACCGGCCCGGAGCGCGCACCGGCGCAGGAAATCGAAAAGGCCCCCCCCTTACGGGGAGAGCCCTTCGATTGAAACGAACGACTCGCCAGCAGAGTCCCAGTGGGACCACCGACCGGCAAGCGTTTCCGGTGGATGACACTGTGGGTGTCATCCTGGGTGACTACCAGCGACGACCGCCGCCGCCACCACCGCCGCCGCCGCCGCCACCGGCGCCGCGGCCACCGCCGCCGCCGCCGCCGCCACGACTTTCGCGCTCGCGCGCTTCGTTGACACGGAGCGGGCGACCGTCCATGTCCTTGCCGTCGAGCAGGCCAATGGCCTTGTCGGCATCGGCGTCATCCATCTCCACGAAGCCGAAGCCGCGTGAACGGCCCGTCTCGCGGTCGGTGATGACCGCTACCGATTGAACTTCGCCTGCTGCAGAAAACATCTCACGGACGTCGTCTTCAGTGGCGCTCCAGGGCAGATTACCTATGTAGATCCTCTTCACTCTTCGATCCCTTGAGTCTCCGGAAATGATCCGACTGACTATTAAGAACGGCTCGCCCAGCCCAATGGCGAAGGCGTGCGCGTTCACTGCATTACCCGCGGCAACACCGTGTTGCCTGTGTGGGTGCGCTTCGAAACGGATCACCGAACCTAGGATGCACAAGAGAAAACCCGAGGCGGACTGAATTCGGCGGGTTGCGTTACCAAGCGGCGAAAAGCCTAGGGGATCAAGAATATTGCCGCCACAAGGTCAAACTCACTGCGAATTCAGAGGGGGGCGACTGTCGCGTTGGGGGGGTTCAACCCCCAAAAACCGCGCGTTCGGTCGCAAAACCCTTCCTGTCGGTCCGCAGGGCTCGCCGCTCCAGGTTGCTCGCCTGGCCGGGCCCCCAGCCGTTAGACTCGCCGCTTCTCTCCAACAGACCCTCGCAAGGACTTTCGATGGCCGAAACCCTCCCCCGACTCACCGCCGAAGCCGACATCCCGACCCTCCACGAAGCCCTCCGCAGCTCCGGGGCGGTAATCGTCGAGCATTTTCTGGGTGCCGAGACCGTCGCCGCCACCAACGCCGAACTCGATCCCTTCGTCGAGGCTGCGCCGGAAAAACGCCCCTTCCTCAACCCCGCCCTCGCATGGTTCTTCGGCGACAAGACCCGGCACGTGACCGGCGTCACCGGAAAGTCCCCCACCTTCGCAGCCGAAATCCTCTGCCACCCCGTTCTCGACGGCCTGGCGCACGAGGTCCTCGGCCCGGCCTGCTCGAGCCACCAACTCAACGTGGCTCACGTTCTCGACCCAGGGCCCGGCGCAAAGGCCCAGGTGCTGCACCGCGACGAGTTGGTCTGGGTGCACCTGCCGCGCCCCCACCCGGAGGTCCAGTTGGCGACGATCATCGCCCTTCAGGATTTCAGCGCCGAGAATGGTGCCACCCGCATCATCCCGGGAAGCCACCGCTGGCCGATCGAGCGGATTCCCGACGAATCCGAGGTGGCGGACGCCGAGATGCCCGCCGGCTCGGCGGTGATCTACCTGGGCTCGACGATTCACGGCGGCGGTGCCAACACGACTTCGAACCAGCGGCGGCGTGGACTCCACCTGAGCTACGTCGCGGGCTGGCTGCGCAGCGAAGAGAATAATCTTCTCTCGACACCGCCCGACGTCGCCCGTACGCTCCCCCGCCGGGCCCGGGAACTCGTGGGCTACCAGGTTCACGACGCCATCGCTGCGGGCGGCGGCTACCTCGGTGCCGTCGATCTGCAAGACCCCGCCGTGCTTCTCGAGCAGGGAAAGCTCTAGTCAACGCATCGGCGTGCGCGGCTCCGCACCCGATCGAAGCGCCTCACCAATCGAAGGAGAATGCATGGGAATCGCCGTCGTCAGCGGATCGGCCTCGGGCATCGGCGCCGCCACCCGGAAGCGCCTCGAGGCCGACGGAGACAAGGTGGTTGGCATCGATATTCGCAACGCCGAAATCACCGCCGACCTGTCGACGCCCGAGGGTCGGGCCACCGCCATCAGTCAGGCCCTCGAAGCCTGCAACGGCCGCATTGATCGGCTCGTGCTCTCCGCCGGGCTGAGCGAACTGCACCCGCTGCACCTCGTTGTGAAGGTCAACTACTTCGGAGCGATGGCGCTGCTCGACGGCTTTCGCGAAGCGCTCAAAGCCGGGAGCGATCCGTCGGCGGTGTTGCTCTGCTCGAACTCGGCGCGCATGACCAGCTTCGAAGGCAATCCGTTCATCGAGATGCTGCTCGAGGGCGACGAAGCCCGCGCCTGCGCGTTCATCGAAGAGTCAAAGAACACCTTCCTGGCCTACGCCGGCGGGAAGTTCGCGCTGGGGATCGCGATGCGGCGGCGCACCCCGGACTTCGGAGCCGCCGGGATTCGGCTGAACGCCATCGCGCCCGGACCCACGAAGACCCCGCTGCTCGCCGAGATCAAGGAAGACGCCGTGCGAACGGCCGGCCTCGAAGGGCTTCCGAACCCGCTGGGCCGTTACGCCACCGCAGAGGAGATCGCCGCCAGCATCGCCTTCCTACTCGGACCCGATGCTTCCTATGTTCACGGCGTCGTGCTCTACGCAGACGGCGGTATCGACGCCGCACTGGCCCCCGACCGCTTCTAGGAGCGATCGCGGAGCCACGTCCGGCGTCGCAAGGAGTGCTACGGGCGCCTTCGGCTTCTGGTGTTCCGGCGCGAGCGAGTCTGCTGGCCGTCTCCACCGCGGCCACCGCCGCCGGATCGACTATCCCCGCCGCGACCACCACCGCCGCCGCCACCGCCGCGATTCGCGCTCTTCGGGCGCGCAGAGCCATTGCCGCGGCCGCGCCGTTGCGGCGCGAACGCCGGATCGGGCTCGCTGTCGAAGCCTTCCGCCGATCGTCTTTCGATCGACTCGCCCAGCATGCGCTCGGTGGCACGTAGCCAGTCATAATCGTCACGCGTGACGAAGGTCCAGGCGGTGCCTTCGCATTCGGATCGGCCGGTGCGGCCGATCCGGTGGGTGTAGGCATCGGGAGTGTTGGGGACATCGAAATTGATCACGTGCGAGATCCCCGAGACATCAATGCCCCGGGCCGCGATGTCCGTCGCCACCAGCACGTCGAAGCGACGGTCGCGAAAGCCGCGCATGGCGCGGTCGCGCTGGGCCTGGGACATGTTCCCCTGAAGCGCCACCGCACGGTGTCCGGATTTGATCACCGAGTCGGCCAGGCGCTTGGCGCGATACTTGGTGCGCGTGAACACAATCGCCGAATCGCAGGTCTCGAGCTCGAGGATGTGCTCGAGGAGGTCGCGCTTATTTTCCTCCGATACGAGGTAGATCTCGTGATCGATGGTCTCGGCCGGCACCGAATCGCCCAACTCGACCACTAGCGGGTCGTGGAGCAGGTCGTCCGCGAGCCCCCGGATTTCCCTCGGCATCGTGGCCGAAAAGAGCAGGTTCTGTCGACGGCGAGGCAGCGCAGCGAGGATCCTCTTGATGTCGGGCAAAAAGCCCATATCAAACATGTGATCGGCTTCGTCGAGCACCAGGGTTTCGACCCCGTCCAGGCGCAGTTCGCCCTGCTGGAGCAGGTCGAGAATGCGACCCGGGCAGCCGACGGCGACTTCGGGGTTTCCCCGTAGCGCACGCACCTGCCCGCGCAGCGGCACGCCACCGTAGATCGTGACCACCTTGATCCGCGTATAGCGCGACAGTTCGCGAAACTCTTCGCCGATCTGGTTCGCCAGCTCGCGCGTGGGCGCCAGCACCAGGGCGCGCGGACCGCGGCGGCGTGTTTCGAGCATGTGGTCGAGAATGGGCAGCGCAAAGGCCGCCGTCTTGCCGGTGCCCGTCTGGGCCAGGCCCAGGACATCGCGGCCTTCGAGGGCGGCCGGAATGGCAGCGGCCTGGATCGGCCTAGGGGTTTCAAAGCCCGCGGAACGAATCCCGCGGAGCAAGGAGTTGTCGAGTTCGAAGTGCTCGAAGCGCGTGGCTTCGCGCGAACTCACGGTCCGATCGCCCTGATCGGTCCCAGTGGAAGCTACAGACATGATAAAATGGGTTCTCCGCCATACTACGTGCAGGCTGGGCCTGTACGGCATGGCCGTACTTTCCGGCTTACACAACAGCAAAGGGCAAGGCGGGTTCGGTTGCGGCGCGACCTTGGAGTGATTTGATCCAGGAGGTCTAGCTGTTCGCCGCTGCCGGGCGAAAATGGTGCCCGGCTGCGGCACTCAGTTAGCCCATCGATCCCGAATCCGCCACCCACCCCCGCTAGACTCGTCTCCGCGCAGCTCGCTGCGGCGACTCGCCCAGGCATCTAGCACGCAAACTGGGATCACGAACCAGCAGGAGCACCGG